>DAISZI010000029.1:0-10891 GCA_036824885.1 Oligoflexia bacterium | reverse complement strand
GGGAAGATGTTGTTGCTGGGGTGAGAACCCCTCAGAAAATAGATGCCTCAGAAGGAGGGCTTCAGCAATTGCTTCCTGCAGCTTACGCTCAGTTATGGGACATACAGCAAGTTTTGGAGAAGCATTATCGGGATATGCAGGATATCGAGTTTACCATTGAAAAGGGGAAGCTTTATATCCTTCAGACACGTCATGGAAAACGTACCGCAGCTTCAGCGTTGAAAATTGCAGTAGATATGGTGGAAGAGGGTCTGATCACTGAGCATGAGGCTCTTTTACGTGTGGAGCCTCGCCAGCTTGATCAATTATTGCATCCTCGTTTAGATCCTTCTGCTTCTAAAACAGTGATTGCCACGGGGTTGCCTGCTTCTCCGGGGGCTGTGTCGGGACAGGTTGTTTTTGATTCTGAGACTGCTGAAAAATGGGTGAAGCAGTGGAAGCGTTCTGTGATCTTGGTGCGTTTAGAGACTTCTCCTGAGGATATTCATGGGATGTCTTTGGCCCGAGGGATTTTGACTGCTCGAGGAGGAATGACATCACACGCTGCGGTAGTAGCGCGAGGGATGGGGCTTGCTTGTGTTTCTGGGTGTTCTCAGATGAAAGTGCAGCTCAAAGAGTTCCATACTGATGCTCATGTGATTCGTGAAGGGGATTGGATTACTTTGGATGGATCTACGGGGGAGGTGATTTTAGGGAAGCTTCCTACTTTAATGCCTACTTTAGGTGAAGATTTTCGAAAGTTCATGAGTTGGGTAGATCAAACACGCAGTCTTGAGGTTCGAGTGAATGCAGATACAGGGCTTGATGCAAGAGTTGCTCGTAGTTTTGGAGCCCAGGGGGTAGGTCTTTGTCGTACTGAGCATATGTTTTTTGATGTGAATAGAATTGATGCGGTTCGGGAAATGATTGTAGCTGAGACTTCTCAAGCCAGGCATCTTGCTCTTGAAAAGATTCTTCCGATGCAGAAGTCTGATTTTCAAGCTATTTTTCAGGAGATGGAGGGCTTTCCGGTCACCATTCGTTTGTTAGATCCTCCTTTGCACGAGTTTATTCCGCATCAGCTTTCTGAGATTGAGTTACTTGCTTCTAAGCTTGGCATTGCCGTTGAGCAACTTCAGAAAAAAATTCAAAAATTGCATGAATTCAATCCGATGCTCGGGCATCGAGGATGTCGGTTAGGGGTGAGTTATCCTGAGATTTATCGCACCCAGGTACGAGCGATTTTTGAGGCAGCCTGTGAGTTATCTCAGCAAGGATTCAAAGTTCAGCCTGAGATCATGATTCCTCTGGTGGGAGATTGGAGAGAGTTAAAATTTATTCGAGATTATTGTGTTGAAGAGGCGGACGCTGTGTTCAAAAAATACGGTCACTCCATGGATTATCGTATAGGAACCATGATTGAGCTTCCTCGAGCGGCTTTAACCGCATCTGAGATTGCTCAGTACGCTGATTTTTTTAGTTTTGGAACGAATGATTTGACTCAGACGACTTGGGGTCTTTCTCGTGATGATTCGGGTTCTTTTTTGAATGCTTATTTAGAAGCAGGCATTTATGAGGATGATCCCTTTGCTACTTTGGATCGCGTCGGAGTAGGCCGTTTAATGAAACTTGCTATTGAAGAAGGTCGCTTAAAAAAGCCCCATTTAAAAATAGGTCTTTGTGGGGAGCATGGAGGAGAGCCTTCCTCCGTAGAGTACTGCCACGAACTTCATTTGGATTATGTGAGTTGTTCTCCTTATAGGATTCCTATTGCGAAGCTTGCAGCTTCTCAGGCGTACTTGCGTGCTCAGATTAAGTGTAAAGGATAAAAAAATCATCACTTGATGAGTGTGGTTCAGAACTTCTTCTAGCATGGGCTTTCCATTCAGATAAAAGGCGGTACCACCAGAAAACCTAGGTACAAAATAGTGACCAAGGCTGCCTCATGAGCATTCAAATATTAAATTGATAGCGAGAGCCCTAAATGCGTATGAAGAGGGTCAAAGTGTTTCTGAGATTGCAGAATCTTGGAATGTCCATAGATCAGATGGCTTCTCAAATTAAATATTGAAAAAACATGAGATAGAAAAAGAAAGCAGGGTAGAAGATCTCCCAAACTCAATAAGATGCAATTAATCCAGTTAATAAAACTGATCTTGAAGCCAGCATCAACGTATGGATATCAAACTGATTTTTAGACAGCCAAACGGATCATGACTATTGCAAAAAAAATATTAAAGATCAGCATTTCCCAAGCGACCATGCATACTATGTTGTACGACAAAAAATCTGAGAAGGGTATGATGAAGCCATAAAGAAGATCAAATTTCTTGGATAAAAAAGACCATGATTGAAAAAGTATTGTGCAATTCTCTATTTTGAGCATCAGGCTGATGTTTCTTGAAATGCTATTCTAGGAAAAACTTCGGAAGCTGAGGATAAAACGATTGGCAAGTCTAAAGGAGCTAAAGCGTCTGTTTCTGCAATATCAGCGATCACTAATGATGGTAAGTTGATATTTAAACTGCACGAAAAAAGAATAACATCAATTAAAGTAATGTATTTTTTAGGTCAGATGCTAACCCATTATAAGAAAAGACATCTTGTGGTGACTATGGATCAATCTGCCTTGCATAGATCTCAAGGGATCAGGAACTATATTAAAGCACAAGAAAGATTGCGCGTTCTTCTGAATTATGCGAATGAAAAAACGCACTTCACTAAAGATCCAGTGATATCGCAAACTGTTTCATCTTGTAAAGGCCGTACTCATCTCTTTGGAGCCGCTTCAAGGACAATAGGAGATCAATAAAAAACGAGCGCTGGGATTCAGATGTTTGATTCACTCAAACGCTTATGCATCAACTTTTCAGTGTCAACCGGGATCTCACTTTGACATCATTGTTTAAACTTTTGGACCATGACAATGCCTTTTTCACTGAGCTTTTTGAGAACTTCTCCTGTTTTTTTCCGTTCATGCTCAACTGGGTTCGATGTCTGCTGGGATTTCTCGAGCATCTCTTAGATTCTCCCTCTTCGCGAAGTTTCTGAAGATACAAATATTCAAATTCACTGATTCCGAGCATAATTCGTTCTAATTGAGAATCAAATACACTAACTTCAGTTGAAGTATGATCATGCGTATGCCCACTAGCAATCACCTCATCAATTTGAATTCTAAGTTCATCTAGTCCGTTGATAATTTCACCTAAATGTTGAGCAATTACTAGCCCTAAGGTCCAAGCACGGCCGTAACCTCCTGAGTAGTTTTCGATTTGTCCGAGTCTTCTGCGATTGTATTTACGGGTAAGTATTCGTATTTGCGGAGATAACGCATGAGCTTGAGTGCAAACAATGCAATTTCTTTCTGTTCGAGGGAGATTAAAATCTTTATGGATCGTAGTGGAAACAGTCATGTAAGAATTTTTTTTGTTTTTTTCTTCATTTCGAACATTACCCACTTGATGATTCGCTCGAATGAGCGGATGAGCAACCGAACTAATAGATTCAGTTAGCCCGATAACTAAACTAAGAGTATAAAACATCATTTTCTTCATATATCTGACCTTTTTGTAGGGGCAACACCCATCATGCGAGACACTCAGTACCTTCTCTCATGTATACACTTTTTTGCAAAATTTCAGAAATTTTTTTTCCTAAACCCTTTCTAAGGCTTATGAAAGATCGTCGTTCTTTGCGTATTTTTTTTTCCACATCTCTTTTTTCCTTTCAGGATAAAAATTTTAAAAAAAAACGTCAAGTTCGTTGTGATGGGTTATACCGAATACTCTGGTTAAGTCAAAAGTAGGTTGAGATCTCGTTAAGGCGATTTTTACTATCCATCGGTCTTCTTGGAGGGCTCGGCAGGGTTTCTGGCGTGAGTTATTTTTTTGAGCATGTGAACTTGCGGCTAGCCATTGCGAATGTCCTGTTGTTTTCGATTATGGTTGATTGTATTCGATTTCAGCTCTTCTCATTTATATTTAATTTTAAAGATTTAAATTTACTTATTTTGAATCTTGTCGGTCTCATTACGAATTGAATCAATAAAATTTAGTTATAGCATGAGCAGGTACGATGACGATTGCCTGATCAACCTGAAGTTGAACTCAATTTATTTTACTGATAAATCGTTCATACTGGACCATTAAATCATGGACTTTTAACCTGTGGGTCTCACGCTTTAGAGCTTTCATCAAGCTAAAACCAACAAAATCTCGTCTGTAAAGATCTGTTAAATTAATAAAATTTTAATTGTGCGCCCGACATGTGCAATAACTAGCTGCTGGAATACCAGCTCCGGCCCTGAAATCAGGGAATAGATAGACCAAAGTCAAGGAGTGCCCAAAGAAATCAAGCTGCCTGAGGAAGGAATAAAGGTTTGTGAGATGAGGCATCTGAAACAAGATGAAGTCAAATCTGTGGCCCAAACGGAAGTGAACCTCTGTAAGGCAGACCTCTGGGGTAGAGCAGCCATGATTATGAAGGCCCAAAATCCTTTCCGTAACACAGTGCAAGTAAGTGGGTAAACAGAGATTGAGTGGGTTACGCCGGAGAAGATCTGTTGTGTCCGAGACAATGTAATTACGGCGTAGGATCTCTGCAGTGAACAGAGATGGGGAACTAGGGAGCAAGAGCTCTCCAATTGGCGGATGACGCGAATATTTTCGTGCGTACGTCAAAAGCTGCAGAGCGCGTGATGTGGACACTCAGTAAATTCATAGAGAATCGACTGAAGTTGAAGATCAACCGAAGAGAAAAGTGAGTTTGTCCCGAGGAGTAAAATTTCTGGGGATGACAATCAGCGACTCTAGCAATTTCTCCTATGCAGAAAGCACGTGATCGAGTGAGGGATTACTTCTCGAGGTACGTCCCAAGGTATAAAGGGCACAAGGATGCAATCAACCGATGGTATATGGTAAAATTATTATCAGATGACCCAGTCTTCATTTCAGTTAGCGTTTCATGGAAGCTTATATACGGCGACGACTTCGAGGGAGGATCGTTGATCAACCGAAAAAAAAAGCGAATCCTCTATGAGCATTTAGCAAGCAGGGAAGTCCCCCGCAGATGTCTGCAGGGACATATTCCAACAGGCGGAGATTTGTCTCATACTCGAGCGGTTGAAAGAGTTTATCCTAACGTCTGGTTTATCAATTGGGTAGATCAAAAGACTCGGTCCTCGAATAGATTGCCGTATTGGCTTGCAGTGAGCAAATGGATTCGCATGAAGAGCCGGATACGTGACCCGTAAGTCCGGTTCCGTGGGAAGTCGGCCCCCTTATCCTGCGGGCCACTTACCCGAGTAAAATTTTGAACACAAAATATCTAAATCAATTAAATCGATTTTTAATTAGATTTAATCTATTGAAGGGTCTACAATCTCAAAAATCAGTAGCTAATGTGAAATGGCAGCCAGTTTCGAGCCTTTGCTTTTTCTTGCTGATCGAATCCAAAGTTTTTTCGATTGAAATATCGATGTCTTCATAAAAAAAGTTTAATCAATGCGTAAATTTTTGACCGCATGAAAAGTCATGAAGTCTCACTAATACTGAGGTCATACGAATGATAAAAAAAGGCTTTGTGGATTTGGAATGAAATATCGAAAGAGGGTTGCGGTCTGATTTTAATAGCTATTATTGATACGGTGGAGGGGGAACAGTTTTGGCCTAATTGATAGGTAGGGATTTTTCGCGGCAGCAAAAGCAGCATGGTATGCCGAAGGCCTCTTTCAGAGGTTTTCAATGGTTCAGACAACGTTGTCTTCATCAAGAAGATCTTCGAGCGAGGTATTCAGATTTCGAAGTTTTCTTTTAATTTCGAGGGATTTAAGTACTTATTTCGAATTCGGTCTTTGAGCATCAGGCAAACGAGCTCAGTCAGATTACGGATCAACCTGAGATTTGAGTCAATTGATATTTTGTTGTCATCAAATGATCAAAAGTTGAAGGATCGTTACCATTGTTTGTTCGAACTAAAAGAGTCTTTCAAAACGATTTTCATCTAAGAAAAAGGCAAGGCTTTTTAAAGAGCGCCATCCAGCGACATGGTAATGCAAATGATCGTTGAACCAATTAAACCAAAGACTCTGATGAAAGGAGCTCATTTTTTCTTGAAGTAACTCACTTATAGGAAGGCGCAAGCTTTTTTCGTAATGCCAAAGAACGACTACGGGTAATGTCCTATCTGTAAAAGAGCAATGGGGACAAAGCCACCCTCCTTGAGCAATGGAGGGTTGCACTTGAATTTCAAGAGATAAACTTTCTAAGTTGCAAAAACATCCCAAGCAATGCCTCCACTCAGGATTGTTTCCCATAAAAAGCAAGAGCTTGCTTAAGTAAACATTGAGCATGAAAAGTGTAGGTAGTACTTTTTCCTCAGCGAGTGCAAGTAGGGCGTGAGCATGCAAGCGAAAAAACTCAGGTGATCCCAGTTGTTCAGGTACGACACACAGGAGGCATTCATTGAACGCACTTGCCAAGCAAAGTTTAGGATAGTTTTTTCGTAAAGGCTCAAAAAAATACTTGGTAGTTGCATCAATTAAAACTCCCAAAGAAGCTGATCTTTTTTGGTAAAAGATCCAATCGGAAACGGTAAACAAAGAAAGAGCATCTCCCCGCCTTTTAGAATGGATCGAATTCTTTGCTACTACCCGAATCATTCCTGAGGTCTTTGTGATAGCGGTCAAAATCTGACTTCTAGGTTCAAGACGAACGCAACGAAGGACAATTGCTTGATCCCGGATATGTCTATCCATGTTGCAGAATCCAATGAGTTGTTTCCCAAAGGGTATCTGCTATAAAAAGAGCTTGTCCCTGAGTCATCTTGGATTCTGTGAAACGACCGTACCCTGTTCGCACGAGGAGAGACCCGCGGCAACGGGCCCTTCGTCCTGCTTCTAAATCGCAGATTCTGTCTCCCACCATATAAGAATGTGTTAAATCAATGTTGAGGCTTCTTGCAGTGTCTACAATCATTTTAGGTTCAGGCTTACGACAAGCGCAGCCTTCCTCAGGGCGATGCAAACAAAGAGCGTAATGGTCGAGTTTTACCGAAAAAGATGCTAAAATCTCATCCAAACGTTTATGGATTTGATTTAACTGCTCCCTGTTGATCAAGCCTCTGCCTACTCCTGACTGATTAGAGACGATGACCAGATTGTAACCCGCTTGTTGTAACAAAAAAAGGGCTTCTCCCACCTGAGGAAATAAAATTAATTGTTCGGGGTCTTTCAGGTACCCGGGGTCATCATTGATCGTTCCATCGCGGTCTAAAAAGATTGCCTTATTCATGACAACCCAATAACACAAAATTTTAAAAAACACCCAAATGGAACAACCTGATTGACAGGCTCGCTCCCATTCGGTACCTTCAGTCGTGTTTCAGTCTCTATTCAAGCTCAGGCCCTATATCCGACCTTATTTTTGGTATATCGTCACTTGTATCCTTTTAGCTATTCCGTTGTCTGCTATTCGATTGGGACCTGCGCCTGTCGTCAGGTACATGCTAGATGACGTCATCGTAAAAAAAGATCAATCTAATCTCATTTGGTTTACTTTTGCTGTCGTTGGGATCTATTTTTTAAATTTCTTCGTACGTTTTACTCATTACTACTTACTTCGTATTGTTATCATTCGTGTGAATCAAAATATAAAAAATAAAATTTTCCAACACCTCCTTGGTCTTTCAGCAGATTATTTTACTGCACAAAGTACAGGTACACTGATTTCTCGTACAGTCGCAGATCCTCAGCATATTGATGTGGGTTTGGGGTGTATTAATATGATCATTCGAGAACCTATTACTCTTTTATTTCTTGTTGGCTACGCGCTCAAGCTGAATTGGAGGCTGACGATTGTAACGTTTTTGGTGATTCCTATTTTGGCGATAGTTTTTGTAAAAACAGGAAGCATTTTGAAAAGGTATACTGTAAAAATAAGTGAGATCAGTACTCTCTTTTATTCGATTCTTCAAGAAAGTTATACAGGTATTCGTACCATCAAGCTTTTTAGACTAGAAGCATACACTGCGAAGAAGTTCTATCAACAAAATGAAAATTACGCAAAAATCTTTCTAAAGACAGCAGCTGTTGAGGAAGCATCCCATCCTTTAGTAGAACTTTTAACAGCATTTTCTTTAGCGCCGCTCATCTATTACGGAGGTCTGCAGGTCATTGATGGAAGAATGACGACAGGAGATTTATTTGCTTTTTTTACCACCTTTTCTATGATGATTAATCCTGTGCGTACTATGAATGATATCAATATTAAATTGAGTCACGCTGCTGCAGCAATCGATCGCACGCAAGAAATTCTTCAATGGCAATCTCATATTCAAGAATCGAAAGATTCTCAAGGTTTGTCAAAATTTAAAAATAGCATTGATTTTAAAAAAGTTTCTTTTGCGTATCCAGATAGACCTGGTCAATTAGTTTTAAAAGAAGTGAGTTTTACTGTACCTCATCAAAAAGTCATTGCGCTTGTCGGAGCAAGTGGGGCGGGAAAAAGTTCGCTTGTGAGTTTACTTCCAAGGCTTTTTGATGTTCAAAAAGGAAGTATTGAAATTGATGGGATAGATATTCGGAACTTTTCTATTCAAGATTTACGAAGACAGATTGCTATTGTTAGTCAGGATATATTCTTATTCAATGATACTGTTGAAGAAAATATCCGTTGCGGACGCTTGAATGCTTCTTTGGATGAAATTCAAAAAGCAACCGAACAAGCGCATGCAACTGATTTTATTAAAAAATTACCTTTAGGATGGCAAACGATCATTGGAGATCGAGGACAAAAGCTTTCAGGAGGAGAACGTCAGCGACTTTCTATTGCAAGAGCTTTTCTTTCGGATGCTCCGATTCTTGTGCTTGACGAAGCTACTTCAAGCTTAGACACTGTTTCAGAGCGCGCAGTTCAAGAAGCTTTAGAAGAGCTTATGGTTCATCGTACCACTTTGATCATCTCTCATCGCTTATCAACTGTCCAGCATGCGGATTGGATTGTGGTCTTAGAGCAAGGTTCTATCGTGGAACAGGGAAGTCACGAAGATCTTTTGAAGCTCCAAGGACGCTACCATCAATTTCACAAATCAAGTCAAATGACTTAAGTTTTGAGCAAACAATTGCATTGAAACGAAAATTCGCTGATTTTTACTCAATTTCCTGCGACGCTTTTTCTTAAGTGATTTTTTACGATCCGTGGGGTTTTCTCTGATTGGCTTCATGTGCGTCGGAGGTGAAACTTGGGCTTTTGATGCAATTATTTTAATACTCTATGAGGTCTATTAATGAAGTTACTTGAAGAAAAGACCCATGGCTTGATTTTTAACATGCTCTTCGATGGATTCGAGCCGTTCTCTTCAGCCCAATCAAAGAATGTTGAATTTGACGATAGTTTTCTAATCTAAGTTATATTGTTAAAATTTATTTATTATAAGTATCTGATTTTGAATCTTTTTTCTGATGTGATACGAGGAGGCGATTAAAAATCTATTTTTCAAATTAATTTTTGGCTACTTAGTCTACGTAGACTCGAGTCTTGTAACTTGGATGTTGTGTTGATGGATAGTGCTTTCGCTTGGAAATAAACAGTAAAAAAATTGACTTTAATGACTATTAATAGTAATTTATTAAATTTTAATCTTTATTCTTATGAAAATTCATTGGTTAGGGGTCCCTTTGATTTTTAAAAATGAATTTCATGATTTTATGAGGGATTTTAAGGTATAGCACGCAGTGCTTGATTTAATGTATAATTCCACGAGCATGTTGCGTATATCTAATTTTTACATTCTATTTGTGTCCGTGGTTTGTCTAACTTTAGGTTGTGGGACTAAGTAATCAAAGACAAGTCAATACAATCAGGGGCAACTGAACAAAGTCAGGATCAATTGGATGCTAGTACATTTGATAGAGGTTGTTATATTAATGATATTCGTTGGCATAACGTCAATCTAAACACTGATAATTCAAACAATGCGATAGGATCTGATCAAACTTTTAAATTAAAAACTTTTTCGTAGTACCAACGCTTGAATTATAATAAAGAACCAAAAAGTAAAGATGGCCATTTGCCTCCATTAAGGTTTTAATAAAAATATTAAAAATAAATATCTAAATTCATATAAAAAAATAATGAAAGACAAAAGTTCATAGTTGAAAAATATAATCATATTCAATATATCTTTCGAAGATTAGTCGATAAATTGAACCCAAGAGCAGGCTATTCTTCAGAGTTTGATTCTTTCTCGGTAAATAATTTTAATTATGCTACATCCTTGGAAGAAAAAAGATGTAAAATTACTAATGAGTGTTATAGTGGAGACTGAGAAAAAAACTCAGAGCGATTTAGACTTAGATCCTATCGAAAAATCGCGTTTTTATGTTGTTAGGTTTATAATTGATGCTTCATCTTAAGGAATAAATTTTTAGAAATTGAATTTCCACGTACATTTGCAGTCTCAAATGGTGATAAAAAAATCATTTTATAAAATTTTTTTCAAAATAGAAAAAATAGCTTCTATTTTTCTCTGATTGTGTTTCATTTTCTGATTCCTTGATCAATTTATATTGCAATAAAAAAAGCTTGCTTCGATTTTCTCTTATGTCTCTACCTGTCGGTAATAAATCGTTTTTTCAAACCTATTTGTCAGTATTTACTTGATTTTGGGCTTTTGTTTTGAGAGATTTTATTTCCTGCGCACCTAGTGACATTGCCGTTTTTTAATTCTAGCTTCCTTTGTCTCTTAGCAAAAAGATAAAATTCTTTCTGAAAGCTCGTTCAGATGAATCTTCGTTTTGTCTCTCATTTTTTTTGGAAGGAGGTTCTTTAGTTACTGGGAAAGGATTTCTTTAGCGATAATTAAGCGTTGAATTTGGCTAGTGCCTTCATAAATTTGATAGATTTTAGCATCT
>DAISZI010000272.1:0-2543 GCA_036824885.1 Oligoflexia bacterium | reverse complement strand
TAAGCACTCAAACAATGCCCTACCAGCATCACAGGAAACTACCTCCGAGGCATGCGACTTCAACGCAAAGCCCCACCTCGCACTCGTGCTCAGCACTTCCTCACGCTAGAAAACTGCCATGCGCATAATTTGAAAAATATCACTGTCCATTTTCCTCTCAATCGCTTAGTCGTGGTCACAGGGGTCTCAGGATCAGGAAAAAGTACCTTAATCCACCAATTGCTCTACCCAGCACTCACCCATGTTCTGCAAGCAACCCCACAACCCAAACTTGCTTTGAAAAAAATTTCAGGATTTCAAACTTTGCATGAAGTGGCCTTATTAGATCAATCCCCTATCGGAAAATCTTCCCGCTCAAACCCGGCTACCTATATCAAAGTCTGGGAAGAATTCCGACGCATCTACGCCAATCAACGTCTTGCGATAGAACGCGGGTACACTCCAGGGCACTTCTCTTTCAACACGAACCATGGCCGTTGCCCTGAATGCCAAGGAGAAGGAGAAATCACTCAGGATATGCATTTCATGGCTGAGGTAAAATGGACCTGCGAACAATGCGAAGGAAAACGCTTCAAAAAAGCCCTCCTTGACATCACTTACCGAGGTAAAAATATCGATGCTTTACTGCACACAACGGTAGACGAGGCCTTGACCCTCTACCATGATCATCCCCTGCTCTGTCGCAAACTCAGCATCTTAAAAGATGTAGGCTTAGGCTATTTACCCTTGGGACAGCCCTCTTCAACACTTTCTGGTGGAGAATCCCAACGCTTGAAAATTGCAGTAACCCTCGACCAAAAAAGCAAAGGCACCCTTTATCTTTTTGATGAACCTACCACCGGACTTCATTTAGAAGACATCAAAAAACTCATGCAAGTCATGCACAAATTAATTGATCAGGGCCATAGCATTATCATGATTGAGCACCAGATCGATGTTATTGCACAAGCAGACTGGATCATCGATTTAGGACCTGCCGGAGGTCGTCAGGGAGGCCAAATCGTGGCACAAGATACCCCAGAAAGACTTGCCCAACACCCCCACTCCCTCACCGCAAAGGCCCTTCGAGCATGAAACTTGCTTACCAACGCTGGAACCACCATCGCCCTAAACTCGTACTGCTACACGGTATGGGAGGAACGAGCCAGATCTGGCGTCCGCTTGCTCGAGCACTTGAACCTAGTATCGAAATTCTCGGTTTAGATCAACGCGGTCACGGAGAAAGCCAAAATCCGGAACTTTCAAGCTATGCCCCAGAAGACTATGCCCAAGATGTCGCAGAAACCCTAGAATCGCTGAACTTCACTCCCACCTGGGTACTAGGTCATTCCATGGGAGTCCAAACGGCATTAGCCCTTGCTGCCCTTCATCCCCAAGGGATTCAGGGACTCTTCCTCATTGATCTGGGGCTTTCTGAAAAAATCATTCAGCAAGGCTTGCTTGAGTGTTTTCAAGCATGTCCTCCCAGCTTCTCCTCCGAAGAAAATCTTCAGAAGTTTTTAGATCAGTATCCCCTCGACACCTCCATCAAACGTTATCTGATTGCCATCGCGAAAACCAAGTCCCCCCTTGGTTTTCCGTTTGACCCTCAAGCCCTCATTCAAACGATCCTTACTCCAAAAGCTCCTTTAGAGACCTGGCTTGAAACCTTAGGAAGAAAGCATCTACCCGTTTTACTCTTACGAGGAGCTCGTAGTCACATCTGGTCAGAAGCCTCTTTTTTAAGCTCTCAAAAACACTACGAAAACTTCCCTTCCCTCGTTTTTGAAGAAGTCCCAGACACAGGCCACGGACTGCCTTTTGAAAAACGCAACTTGCTCGTAGAAAGAATTCAAGCTTGGATGACTCGTACATGAGAGCCCCTCATGCCCCGAACTTTATCTATTCAATTGTAATCTGAGCTCCAAGAAACTTCATTTGAAACCTTGAGATTTATCCAAAAAAACTCTTAAGCTTACCTCCCTCAGACCCTCTTCTTTTCAAAACTACCCGATATGATTGAATGAATGCTTACGAAATATTCGAAAATGAACAATGCCAAAACCACTTCTCAGTGCCACTAAGAAGCACCTAACACACATCAATAGATGCATTGCTTCTTAAAAAGATCAACCCATGATGAAATTTTTATAGGAGATACCACAAACACGTGATAGAAACAAAGACGCTCATTTTAGAAGCCGACATTTCCCAAAGGAAGGCAGGGACCATGAAAAGAACCGAAGGTAAATTCTCTTTGTCATTTTGAACGCAGCTTGTTCATCCGGAAGTCCAAGAGGAGCTCAGGCCGTTGGTCAGTCCAAGGTATTGCAGCAGGATCCCAATCTTGGAGGAAAGGGTAACCTGGGAGCCGGCGGGGGCCTACCGGGGGATGAGGAAATTTTAAATAATGAAAGCGAAGAAGAGAAGAACCGATTAGCAGAAGCGCAGCGAGTGACAGCGATTGAGAATTGGAATGGGAAGATAAAAATATTTGAAAGTTTTTTTAACTCGAGTTTCAAGTTTTTCAAAAATATTATTATTATTGGAATAATTAAGCATAA
>DAISZI010000271.1:0-2546 GCA_036824885.1 Oligoflexia bacterium | reverse complement strand
TCGATTTCAGGGGGAAATAAACCGAACTGACCTTCATGTGAATTTCTAGAAATCACTAAGTTTATTGTTAGTTTTATTGATAAATCACATTTTTTTGAAAAGATGGCTGACTAGTTACAAAAATGTTTTGTTAACTCAAAAAGGAAATGCTTTGAGCATTAATTAAAAAAATAGAATCAAAAAAAGTATCTCAATTTAACGAATTTTGGTAAAAAAATCGTATAAGAAAAATATTTATTTTATCTAGCAGTAACATAAGTGCAAATGGCAAAAAAAAGTTGATACAAGGACACCCTTTGAAACTGCAAACAGAGGCTATCCTTGAGATCTCTCAAGCGAGAACCCTAGCCTTAACACTTCAGGCTTTGTACCAAAAATCAAAAACCTAATACCAAAGCATCTATCCTAAACCCACAAAAGCTCAATAAACCTATGAAAATGGTGCGAACAGACCCCTTAAGACTCTCTTTTAGACTTCAGCTCAAATGCTCAGTACTTAACTTGGAAAGGATTCTGTGCCTAATAAAAAAAACTGAGCAATCAGTCTTGCATTCATTAATGAATATTTTTGAGAATTTTTTCGCGTCAACACAATAAGCTGCAACATAGGTAAAATCTTTATCTTGTAAAGACATAGTGTCTGCAAGATAACGCAAACGAGACTCAAAATTATGTCGATTCACGACACCATCACAATCTTCAATAATCGTTATAGCCTCAACCTTCCTAAAATTTAAAAAAGACACAAGCATCGCATCCAACGCCTTCCATGCATCATTAGTAATAAGAGCGTATTGAATGGTAACCGCTTCCGAATTAATTCTTTTAAGTGACCCTTCTCTTAATCTTTCAAAGCTATCATTAAGCGCTTTCTCCTCATATAAACCATGCTGAGCAACCACAAGAGCTTTCATTCCATTCTCATCCAAAGTTCTTTCGATACTGGTTTCATCCGCATTTAACTCAACTTTCACCCAATGAAAATAATTAGCAACCGGCTTTTGAATCAAAGCCAACTGCTGCTTGGCCTCAACCAACGGATCAGTCACAGTGAAGTCTTGCTTAAAAACGTTATCCCCCTGACCGCCTCCACAACTTAAAGCCAAAAAAACGACAACTACTACTAAAAAATCACGACCATAGATCATAACAATACCAACTTTCAAATAGCAAACTGACCAAGCTTCCACCCAAAAAAAGCACCCTAGATCACAAACAAAACAGGTAAAAGCATCTAAGAAGCCTCATATGCTTTACTTACCCACAAGTCCAAACACTTTGAAATAAAAGAGGGACCATGGAAACGCTATGTCCTTTTCATGCATCTCATAAAAGATTTGACTGTACTTGAATGCCACTGTGGAGAAACAGAAAAAATCATCTAAACGCCACTAATGCATACAAACTATTTACGTTAAAAACCACATTTAAAAAAGAAAACTCAATCAGAAACCCAATGATCCCATAAACTTCTCAGAATCACACGAGAAGCGCTAAATCTACTCATGACCATCTTGCCACTTAATTTTTTACGCTTTCATCTTTGATTTTGTACCTAATAAAATAAAGTATTATCGAGTGATCCTCTAGGAAAACCTAAGAGCGCCCCATCCTTCAGATTTTTCATCACATAGAAAAAACCGTCCTCACTACTGCTCATATCTCATAAAACACATATAATGCGATCCTCAAGATCTTTAATATTATTATTGTCCCGCAAATTATAATCAAAAGGCAAAAAATCATAAAAAGATACAAGCAATACATCCAAAAATATGGCTAAATTATAATCAACAATTACATATTTAACTTTAATAACTTTCTACTCACCAGCCTTCAAAGAAACATCCCGCTCCGGCAGATAACTCTGAATCATCTTCTCTAAAGCCTTATTTAAACGAATGTCTTTCTAATTAAGATAAGCAGAAAACGACTTATTATACCAACAAAACCATAACTCAGCCAAATAAGACTGTGAATCATACTGATCATACCGTAGGTCATACCAATCGAACTTTGGCTCAGAAATTCCACAACCTAAAACCAAAAATACCACTACAAAACTACGACCATAAATCATAGAACACGCCACCCATCACAGATATTCTACAGGTAAAAACCTAATTCTTGTCAGACTCAATGTCTACTGAACATAACACAAAACTCCCTTCCTTTCTACAGTATCCTCATCAATTCCTGACGCAACCAGCCCCTGGTCTCAAGAGCGAAGCTTTCGATCAGCTTAATGTCATCACATCACCTCCCCATTCTCACTTCTGAGTCTGAAATTGATTTTATGCTCTGAGCATCTTACGAAGCCTTCCACAAAGACTTTCTCGCGTTACAATGACTTAAGCTGTATTCTTATAAAACTCGAGTTTTAAGTTTTTTATAAATTTAATTAATTTATTTTGTGTGCCCGGCATACGCAACAACTAGTAGACGGAATGCGAGTTCCTGCCCCTGAAAGTAGGGAAGATCAAAATCAAGGGCGCTCAAAGCAACTCAATCAATCTACCTGAGAAAGGAATAACGATCTGAGGGAT
>DAISZI010000270.1:0-2577 GCA_036824885.1 Oligoflexia bacterium | reverse complement strand
GTTCAATTCCAAGCAGTGTGACAAATCCCACGAGCATATCCCTTGTGCTGGAAAACTGACGAAAATTTCAGGTCACTATTCAGCTACCTTTGCGGATGCTTTCGTTAAATCCATCACTGATCCAGGACTATTTGAACCTCTGTTGCAATGCCCAGCTCAAAGCTCTGTTCCACAGAATTCATCAGAGGCTAATTTACCTTCTGTTGATATCTTAAAAGAGCTTGTTGGAGGCAATGAAATCCATAATGTCAGCAAAACTCTATCCGACGTTGCCAAAATGCTTCGATCCGCTTTCTATTCTAAAAGCCACGAAAACAATCGTGACAAACAGAGACGGGGTCCACATCGGCATCATGAGTTGTATTCGGACTTGGACATTAATCACTCTGCCTGGGTCCATAAACTCCTCACCAAAGCCGATCCTGAATACCACACTGAAAAAGCGAAAGAGGCCTTAAACAAAGAGCTTATGCGCTTAATCAATACTCCGGTTTGGAACCATAATCAGGCGCATGAATGGTCTGAAATCCGTCGCAAATTTCCTAATGCTACGGTTGCAAGGCTTTTCCCTATCCTTTCGCTGAAACATGCTGAAACCAAAAACCCGGTTTACAAAGCTAGGATCGTGCTTCAAGGCAGCAACGTTCAGGATTCTACTGGCAATCAAGCTCTATTCAGTGAGGTCAGCTCCAATCCTACAAATCTCTGCATAATGCGGCAGGGAGCCGTGTATGGTGCGCTTATCAACGTCATCCCACAAACTGCAGACGCTGAAGCTGCCTATACTCAGCACATTTTGACTGAAGCTGATGGACCTCCTGTTTATGTTCGAATGCCTAGGTCTTGGTTAAAACCGGAACACCAACATCTCCGTGATCCAGTGTTCTTGTTACTGAGGCCGCTTTACGGGCACCCTTGTGCTGGCAGAATTTGGGAATCTCATCTATGCAACGAAATCTCCCAAATTGAGATCAAAACTTATGATCCAGCCACCAAATCCACGGTTATCTCGAAATGGATTCCTGTTCCGGAACACCCAAATTCATGGACTATGAACCGTCCTACATTCAACACTGACTTTTTGACAGTTTATGTTGATGACTTTTTCCTGGTAACAGAATCCTTCGATGTACATTGGCCTCCATTGAGAAAGGCTATAATTCTATCCGATCCTTGTCCAATTGACAAAATCCTCGGAACCAAATTCAGCTTTGAAAAAGACCCTGACAACAGCTCCATCACCTACATTCGCCAAGAGATGCACGACTTCTTTGACAGCTGCATCGAGGCATTCAGGAAGGTTCCAGGCGCCCCAATTCTCAAAGGTGCTGAAACTCCTTCATATGAGGCTGGCGATCCTTATGATGATTCTTTACCCTCAGGAATCTTCGCGGACAAAGCTGCTTCTTTGTTGATGAAACCTTTCTACGGAGCCAGGGCAGTGAGACCGGATTTGCTGTTTATCATAACATTTCTGGCTCGATTCGTTTCCAAGTGGACGATTGTTCACGACAAGCTGCTCATTCGATTATACAATTTCATTCTATCCACTTGTGACGCAACCTTGGTCTCAACAGTCGACAGCAATGACTTCGACCATGTAGCGTTGCTGGCATTTCCAGACGCAGATTTCAGTGGGTGCAAATCCACGGGTCGGAGTACGAGTGGAGGATGGTTTGAACTTGGAACTACCAAAATCCATGGTGGGTTGACTTCTGCTGCTTTAGACTGGACTAGCAAACGCCAATCTGCAACTGCCACTAGCACCACCGAAGCTGAAATGACCAGTGCTGCTCAGCTTATCAGGCACGTTGCTATCCCAGCGCTCAGTCTTTGGGAACGTTTGCTACGCCGTCCAATTGAAATCAGACTCTTCGAGGACAATCAATCGACTCTTCGAATTATCAATTCTGGGTACTCTACGAAATTGAGGCATCTGAGCAAGACTCAACGAGTCGACACGGCTTTTCTCACCGATGCTAAAAGCATTTGTAAAATTACCCCTGAATACATTGAGTCTGCAAAGCAGAAAGGTGACTTTCTCACTAAGAGCTTGGATCGGTCCAAACAGTGTGATGCAATGCATCTTTGCGGCATAGAATGCAAGCTCTGCAGTGGTTGACATTTCCGGTTCAGACTTTACTTACTAACTTTCCACATCATTTATTTTACTATTAACATTTCTCAGGTTTGCAGGCTTTAGTTGCATGTGTTTCACTTTTGGTACGACAGCTATCTCGGGGAGACTCCATAAGAGAGTACTTCTAATGGGCACTGGCTTGTTCGGCACCTTTTAGTTACGCAGAACATTTATCGTAGAACCTTCCTTAAATTAGACTGAAATTCGATCTGTTAAGTAGCCTGTATTTCCGAAACAATTCTGCTGAAGCCCATCACTCAATAAATTTAGTAGAAAGAATCTGAAAAGATCCTCCTAGCTATGAAGCGGAGGCAAAAAGACGAGGCAGTTAGAAAAAGCACTGCCATTCTACAAAAGAGTGATGCTGAATAGGCCAGCAGTTGCACATACTCTTAGCAAAATGCTCGTTTCAATGTACGTGTGATATCTGGCAGTGG
>DAISZI010000028.1:0-11129 GCA_036824885.1 Oligoflexia bacterium | reverse complement strand
CTCAAAGGCACTAGGCGAACACAAGCCTATGCGGATGTCTTCACCAAGAGTGAGCCCTTAGTCAGTGTAACAATCTCTACTTATCAACAAAGCAAATTGTTAATTGAGCGGGCGGTAAAATCTGTTCAATCACAGACTTATAAAAACTGGGAGCTGATCATTGTTGGTGATTACTGTACTGATGAAACTGAAGAAGCCATTGTCAAGCTAAACGATGCACGCATTCGCTATTTCAATCTTCCCTACCGCGGTGTTTATCCAGAAAATCCAAAGCAGCGCTGGCTTGTTGCGGGAACACTACCGGCCAATTATGCAGTAGAGCTTGCGCAGGGGGACTGGATTGCACCCCTTGATCACGACGACGAGTTTACCCACGATCATATCGAGCTATTGGTAACAAAAGCCCTGCAAGGACGCTATGAAGTTGTCTATGGAAAAACCAAAGAAATAGACCTTAAAAATCATAGAGAAACACTGCTCTTTTCTTCCCCTCCTTGTTGTGGGCAATTCGGATTTCAGAGTGCTATCTACCTTAAGATCCTAGATTTTTTTGAATACAATATCAATAGCTGGGTTCTTCATGAAGCAGGTGACTGGAACCTCATGAAACGGATGCTTGCGGCAGGTGTTTTGATCGGGCATGTTGAGAAACAGGTCACTACCTATTTTCCCTCTCATCAATGCAATCCATGAGAGTTTATATGGCTGAGCCTAGAGATTACCGATGGTAAAAGACAGCGATTTAAACGAACTTTCTACACCTCTTTTTTTAAAACCTCTACATGTGGGACGCCCGAACGTAGGAAACCGCGATCGGTTTTTGAAAAGAGTCCATGAAATTTTTGATCAAATGTGGTTCACCAATGGTGGAATATTAGTTCAGCAATTCGAGAAAGAGCTTACTAGGTACCTTGGAGTGAAGCATTGCATTCCCGTTTGCAATGCGACCCTTGGGCTTGAAATTGCGATTCGAGCTATCGGCATGCAAGCAGAGGTCCTGGTTCCCTCTTTTACTTTCGTGGCAACCCCCCATTCCCTTGCTTGGCAAGGAATCACACCTGTTTTTTGTGACGTCAACCCCCTGACGCATAATCTGGATATCAGAAAAATAGAAAAAAAGATCACTCCTCGTACCACGGGGATCATCGGCGTACACGTCTGGGGAAATGCCTGTGAAATTGAGGCACTCACAGAGCTTGCAAAACGAAGAAATCTGCACCTGATTTTTGATGCTGCCCACGCTTTTGGCTGTAGCCATCAAGGAAAAATGATCGGTAACTTTGGTGCCCTCGAAGTATTTAGTTTTCACGCGACTAAGTTCTTTAATACCTTTGAAGGAGGAGCCATCGCAACCAACAACGATGATCTTGCTGCCAAGATACGTCTCATGAAAAACTTTGGATTTTCAGCAATGGACCAAGTCATTTTTCCAGGAACTAATGGAAAAATGACCGAAATCGCAGCAGCCATGGGCTTGACGTCCTTAGAGAGTATCAACGAATTCATTGCCTGTAACAAAAGAAACTATGACCTTTACCGGCAATGCCTTCAGTCAGTGCCAGGGATCAAAGTCTTCGAACACCCGTCTGAGCAAAGGCATAATTACCAATACGTGATCCTAGAAATCAACGAGGATGAATTTAAAATGAATCGTGACTCACTCATGGAAGCCCTTCACTCTCAAAATGTACTCGCAAGGCGGTATTTTTTTCCAGGGTGCCATCAGATGAAACCCTACCAAACTAACCCCTCAGCCCATCTCGAGCAGACAGATGCACTTTCTAGCAGAGTACTTTCCTTACCCAATGGCACCTCGGTCAATGAAAGGGATATTCGTGCCATTGCATCCTTCATCAGAAAATGTGGCAAGCAAAGGAAGAACCCAACAAAAGAAATTTGATCTATTTTTTTTAAAGTTCAAGACAGATTAAAGCCATCAAAATCAGAAAAATCCCCACCCAACCCTGCAAACTAATCGTTTGTCGAAAAAAAATCCAAGCTCCCAAAGTACTTCCTAAAATTGCCATACCACCCCATAAAGTATAAGCAACTGACAAATCCATCGAAGTGATTTGTGCAAGTATCGTAAAAGCAAGGCAAACAAAGACGAGTCCCAGAATACCGTAGCTTTTTTTCTGAAAACTTTCTGATTTCTTCATCAGTAAATTGGCGACGATATCCAAAAAAGCAGCCACTGCGAGCATGAGATGAGTCTTCATGGTCTTCTGATCTCATCTGCATGAAGTAAGAGAATACCCGCTAAAGCGAGCATCAGTCCCAACCCTTTCAATAAAGAAAACGGTTCCTGAAGCCATACCATAGAAATGACCGCAATCAGGAAAGAACCTACTCCCTCCCAAAGTGCCACAGCAATACCCACACGAATCGTTTTTAAAGCCTGAGCAAGAAGAGTATAAGACACACAAATGCAAACCCACATCAGTAAAAAAGTGCCCAAGTTTTTTGAATGCCCAGAGGCATTCATCAGAAGCGTTGCTCCTACCTCCGTGAGAATAGCTGCCAGTAAAAAAAACCATTCCATCTAGGCAAACCATACTAGCAGAACCGAACCCTTTATTCCCCAGAAAAGCTCCGTCAGAAGCTTCAAGAACGCTTTACATGAGGTCCCACGCCAAGAAAAAGTCTCAAAGCTTCCACACTTTGACACTCCGACTTCAATCATTATGATAGAATCCGTACTACATCTTACTCAGAGCCTTTCTTAAAAAAACACCCCCTTACCTACCCTCAATGGTATGCTCCCACCATGAGAAATTTGAATCCAGGAATGAAACGCAGTCTCATCGGACTGGGTATCTCCATGAGCTTATGGATAGCATTAGGGGCTTCTCGATCCTGGATCATTATCCCTAGCTGCCATCAGCATCCCAACCTTTGCTCCGAAGCAAATGTGCTTTCTATCGATCGGTATTCTTTAGGCGTGGAACATTTAGAAGCAGATACTCTTTCTACCTTCACCCAGAACCTCTCAGGTTTTTTGGGATTTCTCGTTCCATCAACTTGGACACTCGCAGGATGGATACGAAGGCGTTTTTCAAAACAGATCGCTTGGCGTAGGATCCTGGGAGACTTACTGCTCTTCATGCAAGCTTCCTGCTGGAATGGCGTTGGAATCGAGTTTTTTCATTTAATATCTCAGAGACCAAGACCCTTTGTGTATTCTAACCCTAGTGTGAGAGGTCTTGCTGTTGCTTCTTATACTTCTTTTTATTCAGGACATACGAGTTTTGTAGCTTGTATGCAGGTGCTTTTATGCTGGGTTTTATGGGAGCGTAAAATGCCTCCAGGACTCTTGTTGTTTTTCGGACTCCTGGGAGAAGGACTGTTATTGGCAACCGCTTCTCTGAGATTGCTTGCAGGGAAGCATTTTTTAACGGACGTTTTAGTAGGCGCTTGTTTGGGTACCTGCGTAGCCTGGATTCTTGGGAGGACACAGCGCTTCTTCCAATTGGTCTAATTTAAAAGTTTCACCTACGATCCAAAGAGTATCTCCTGGCTGAAGTTTTTCAGTAGATTCTGGATTCATGGTACGAGTATTCCCTCTCTCAATACCTACCACCATCGCTCCGCAGGTCTCTCGAATTTTCGTCTCACGGATAGTCTGAAAAACCATAGGGGAATGCGCATTGATAAAAATGAGCCTGAGAGCATAACTGGAGAGATTGCTTCCTGCCTTTTGAGGCTCAGAAGGATGTTCAATGAGAGAACGTACCGCATCCAACTGTTCATCATTGCCTAAAATCAGAAGTTCATCCTGAGGCAGTAAAAATTCTGTAGAAGCCGGAGCCACCAGAATGCGTGCACCTCGTTGAATGACAACCACACTCACTCCATGATCGGTTCTCAATTTAGTTTCAGCAATACATTTGCCTGCAAGAAGAGCATTCGGGTGGATCTGAAAACGCACTAAATGGGCATCCCAAGGAGCTAAATGACTGAAAGTAGGCTCTACCGTATTCTCAAAAGCAGAGAAAAACCGCTTTTCAAACCAACGGTACGTAGTTTCAATTTTTTTATAAAAAACGGTGAGAATCAGAATACCCAGCACTGCTACCATAAAAATGACAATTTGAGTCTCAAAAAACTCTAAACTCAGTGTACCTAACCAAAATAAAGCAAAAAGCTGACTGATCACATGAATGCCCGCAACAGGTGCATGGATAAAAAGTCTGCGTGCTTCATTTTTCGTATTACTTTTAAAAATAGAAAGCATCGCCCAGATACAAGGAGTAGACACAAAAACAGTCATCAGCCAAGTTGCAACTGTCGGCCAAAAAGGATGCACCCAAAGACCCTGCATCCAAGGGAGAAAAAAAGCTTTGGATAAAATGAATAAAACAGAAAGAACTAATCCATTAATCCCCCATTTAAAAAGCTTTTTGTAAAAAACATTGCTTCGTTGAACATCTGTTTGTTGCTTAAGCATCCAACGACCATAATGACTTAAAAGAGTTTTCAGCTGAGAAGGTAATCTACTTTCTATTTGAATCGCCATTTGCTCAGACATACGAATCAAGTAAGGAGTACTGAAAGTCGTGATCAAAGAAACTGCCACTCCAATCCCATAAAGATCTTCCGTTAAAACTCCCAAAGAAGTCCCTAATCCAGCGATAATAAAAGAAAATTCTCCAATTTGAGCAATACCAAAACCTACCTGAATCGAAGTTTTTAAAGACTGTCCTGTACTAAAAGCCCCTATCGTCGTACTCAGAATTTTTCCAAAAATGGTAACCCCAGTGATCAAAAGAATAGGACCTATTTGCATGAAAATGGATTGAGGATTGATCAGCATTCCTACAGAAACAAAGAAAATAGCCGCAAAAAGATCGCGCAAAGATTCCATTCTTTCTTCAATTCTTCGAGACTCGACACTTTCCGCTAAAATAGAGCCCATAATAAAAGCCCCTAAAGCAACCGAGTAATCAAAATATGCAGAAAAAACGACTAAACCCAAACAAAGACCTAAAGAGACAATCGTAAGCATTTCACGATTGCCTACACGCCCTACGTAACGAATGAATCCCGGGATCAAAAAATACCCCATGAGAAACCAGCTTCCCACCACTAAAACAAGCTTATAAGCTGCTACAAAAAGAGAAAATCCTGAAAACTCATGGTGTAAGGCCATATTAGAAAGCCCAACTAAAATCAAAATGGCAAATAAATCTTCTACGATTAAAATAGCAAAGATGATCTCAGCAAACCGATGTTTCTTGAATTGAAGCTCTTCTAAAGCCTTGATAATCACAGTCGTTGAAGAAATCGAAAGCATCGCCCCTAAGAAAAAACTATCCATGCTAGGCCAGTGCAATAACTTCCCACACGTAAATCCCAAAAAAATCATCAAAAAAACTTCAATGATAGCCGTAAACCCAGCTGAGATACCCACAGAAGCAAGCTTTCTGAAGCTGAATTCTAAACCTAAAGAAAACATCAGAAAGATCACACCCAGCTCAGCCCAAACTTTTACCCCCGAAGTATCAGTAATCAGCGGAAAAGGGGGAGTATAAGGACCTACAATCATACCTGCGATGATGTATCCTAGAACCACCGGTTGTCGTATTTTTTGAAAAAGCAAAGACACTAATCCAGCGACACCTAAAATAATGGCAAGATCTTGGATAAACGGCTCTAAGCTCATGGGGCTTTTATATCCTAAAGCGCAGCATTCTCAAAGAAAGGAGTGGTTCGCAAGCTCTAAACCCGTAGCAAAAGCAGACAATTTGGCAATGGCTCCATAGACAATTTCTAAAATAGGCTGTTTTTCAAATTGGTAAAAATCATCGGGGAGATGCTCCGTCTGAGGGAAGCGTAAATCAGACATGCAAAGTTTTTTAAAAACCATTCCCTGAGAATTTAAATTTTCTTCTACCCCTCTTTGAGGGTGCGTTCGAAGAAAACCTCCCATCAGCTCAGCCCCCAAAAGATAAATCACAGGCTCAGCAGCCAATCGATCCACCAACGTCGCGGTGGGGACCCCTTCTTGAACCACCACACTTCGAATGGGCACATGGTTTTTACCCATACTCATTTTTGTCTTCGTCCTACGGTTCATGCTTCGCAATTCATCAGAAGAATGCGCTACCATAATGCCTCGACCGTAGGTTCCTGCATTATGCTTGATAAAAACAAAGGGTTTACCTTCAATCTTCCGATGCTCATAAGCACACCGGGTTCTGGCAAGCATTTGTTCTACCACCTGAGCTACAGCCTCAGTTCCCTCTTGCTCGTTAAAATTGACAGGCGCTACCTCTTCTGTATCAATCTGTAAGTACCAAGGATCAACCTGAATAATAGAAGCAAATTCTTTTGCAAGCTGATTGTAATACTGAAAATGCTCACTTTTTTTTCTTCGATGCCATCCTAAGAGGTAACTCGGGAGAATAGGCTGCTTAATGGTCTCTAAAAAAGAAGGATAACCTGCAGAAAAATCATGATTCAACAAGATAAAATCAGGGGAAAAATTTAGGGCACTTAAGACGCCCTCCCGAATTTGAACCGGATAGGCAGTGACTTTTTTTCCAGAAGGAGCTTCCAACAGCACAGGATCCTTGCCTTCTGCAAGCCATCCCACCTGAACTTCGTATCCTGCATTTTGAATCATCTGAGACAAATAGTAGATATTTTCAATATAGTACTTATTTTGCGTATGGGTTTCAGGTAGGATCAAAACTTTAGACCCCTCTGGTATCTGCAATTGAAACAAATCAGACGCAGTGCGTAAATCTTCGGGACAAAGGTTGTTGAAGCCTGCAGGATATAAGTTGCAATCGACAGGGACTATTTTATGCCCTGAGTCTCTCAAGTCAATGGAGCAATAAAACGGAGGGGGGGCTTTTTGGATGCACTGCGACTGCCATTGAAGGATCGCATCATGATGCATTTGAATCTGATCGGCTAAAAATTTCTTGATATTCAACTGCATGCGTATTCAAAACTCAAAGGGAGATTCCAAAAGCACATTCTCTGTATAACCTACTTCTTGGGAAAAAAGTACTCATGAATTTAGGTCTGAATAAAACCTGAGATTTTCAATACGTCAAGGATCTCTAAATCAACAAAGCTTAAGTTGCAAAAAAAGAAGAGCCAACTGTGCCCTCTCAACCTTAAAAGTTGTCCTAAGTGACCAATCTAACCCATTTTATACTATCCATTCAAAAGAGAAGTATCTGGAATAAAAAAAGCAAGAGCTTTGACGTCCCATGAAATAGGAGAGGGAACTGATGAGGGAAGAAGAGAGACTCTGGTAACGAAATCCATCATCGCATCAGAAAACATAGCTACCTTCACCGCAACGGCAGAGAGACTTAGGATGATCCATAATAGGAAAAAGCCATGCTTGCTACTTTGACATCCAAGAGGGGGCAGCTCTTTTTCCATGAAGTAAGGATTTTCAAGGGCCCCTAGAACGAGAACTCTTGAAAACCCGTTGATGCAAACTACAAAAGAGTGCTGAGTCAAACTACCGAAAAAAAGTCAGTCAAACGATCCACGCGTCCCCTCCCTCCCCCTGTCGCAAGGCTTTGAGCAGGGAGATTGAGCATCAAGCGGCCATCGGCCTTTTTTAGGGGGTTCAGTTTCCTTGGGGCACACTCCCATGAAGTCTGGTTGTCTGGTTGATTCTTTTTTGTGGAAAGACGAGTGAAGGGCGTTGAGTGCGATGAACAGGGGAGTAATCATCTATTCGGGGAAGAAGCTTCTCATTTTCTTTTCCTAATTGAACTCGAGCACGAATATTGAGACGTACTTTCACCAGGCAAAGATGACGCATCAAAAGTACTATTTTCTTCAACATCACATTCAGTAAAATCATCATTCTTTAACTTTTTGTTATCAGAATTAAAAAGCGTAATTATTGTCTTATATGAATCAACCAAACTCTGTAATATCGTTCTTTGTTCTTTTTCCTCCTTATTTCCGTCTTTTTTAGTCTCAACATCTATCTTAAAGTTATTATCACTGTTTGCATCACGCCTTTCTGGTATTTCAAAATTATTTTGGGTTCTTATTCTAAGCAGACTATTATTTTCTGAAAGACAGGGTCTATTTTTCTGAGATTCGATTTCTTGATTAAACTTATCAATAATTTTATCTAGAGTAGAGCTTTCATAAGAATAATCACTGCATTTATATTCAGTTTTAATCCACTCGAAAAAATCTCTTAACCTAATATAGGTGCCTTTAACGGTTGAATCTTTATCTTTTTCATGCATTTCGTTATGTTTTTTGATATATTCACTAATATTATCAAAAAAAGCATTCATATGTTCCTCTTCTAAAATAAGGTCTATATTCTGAGGAGAAATATAAACTGTATCGAAAAGATTCGAGGATTCATTGGAAATATCATTTTTTTTATCATTAAAGTGGTATTTGATTACCCAATCCATAGCGTAGTAATGAATTTTAGAATTGTCTTTTTCATACATTGATGACGAGGTTACACGATTATCTAATACTTCTTCGATATATTGACTTATAGACAAGATTTTGTCTTCTTGATTATTAGATTTTTTCACTTGAAGCTTAGATTGAAATGATTCTTTTACTTCTAAAACTCTTTGCTTAGCGGTTTCTAATAAAGATGACATAATTTTTTTCAATTCCACTAATACATCTTCTTGTATTTTTTTGACATCTTCTTGCATTTTCATATTTTCTAAACTTTTCGATACATCGCCAAATTGATCAGCAATTGATTTAAACATCTTTGCATGAGGTTTAAAGTGTGTCGAGTTTTCACAGATCAAATATAAAATTTTAAAATGTTTTTTCAATAAACTATAGTTTTCTATTAATTCTTTTGGTTCCAAATCAGAATAAGAATCTATTGATTCTATCTCTGCATTTATTTTAGTAGTAATTTTTACAAAGTATTCATTAATTCTATCCTTAAGAAAGGAACTGTAATTATGGTTAGTTATCTTCTCAGATTCATTAATTTCACTTAACCAAGCGTCAACTTTTTGTTGGTAACTTGCTTCGAGTAAACTAATTTCTGCTAAATCCAGCTCTAAATCATCCTGATTCATACTCTCTGAAGTTTTATCATCATTAGTTTCGATAGGTTTGATAAATTGCTCTGATTGTAATTCTTCATTTAAAAATGAATCTTGATTAATATCTTGAGAAATACTTTGGACTGCTACAGCTTGGCTTGAATTTTCACTTTGTTCAATATTTTGATGTATAGAGGGACGAAAGTTTTTTTCTGAATTTTCCTCTATTTTAAATGGATCCGAGAACATTTCTAAGTTTATGCAACCTGTTTCTAAAACCGACATCGGAACAGAAGCTTGTTTTGATGCTATCAATTCGTTAGACTTGATACAATCTTTTATATGATGTTCTGATTTTTCTCTTGGTTTTGTCCATTTAATCAATATTTTAAAATTCTTTTGCAAAGCTTTCTTTTCTGCTACAGCAGAATTATTTTTTTCTATTTCCTGTATAGGATCTATTTTAATCGAATTTTCAAAATAAAATAACGGCTGCTCCAGTAGTTTTTCCGAAGGAATCTCACTAGGAGTGAAATTCTCGATGGATTTCAATTCGTATTCAAACTTTTTATTAACTCTTGACATTACACGATGGCTATTATCAGATACTGAAGAAAAAGTTCTTGGGTGACTTAATGATGCAACTTTCGAATAGTTTTCACTAGTTTGCCCTTTCGGATTGTTTTGATCACCAACATCAGTTTCAGCTTTAATTAACTGATCATTAGACACAAATCTTCCGTAATTATTATTAATTCTGAACATTACATGAGAGCTATTGTTACATTTATCTGATTCGCTACGTTCTTTAATTACTGGTCGTGGAGGACCAGTTATTGTATAACGTGGTTTAACTTCCGAATAGTTTTCACTAGGTTGCTCTTTCAGATTTTCTTGATCATCAACATTAGTTTCAGCTTTAATTAACTGATTATTAGAAGCAGATTTGTCGCATTTTTTATTAATTTTAACCATTGCGCAATAATTATTATCACATTTATCTGATCCAGCATGCTCTGTAATTACTGGTTCTGAACGACAAGTTATTGCATAACATGATTTAACTTCCGAATTGTCTTCACTAAGTTGCCCTTTCAGATTGTCTTGATTATCAATAACATCAGAACCCTCGAACCCACTTAAACCTTGAAAATTATCAGCATCCAAATCGTTATCTTGCCCTTCCTGAACCGAGAAAGAATTTATGATCCGATCTGAAGCAACAGCAGCAGAAGAAGAACTCAAATAAATTGATTCTTTTAATCGTTTTGACTCTTTCAGCCAGAACTCATCTTCGACACTTTGGAGCGGGTGAGACTGTATTTCTTCGAATGTTCTTTTTTTATGATTATCAGAAGCTATTGAATACATAGATTCTAATGACTTTTTAAAATCAGACGATTCTTCCAAGATTATAAGATGGTAAAGAATTCTAACTATCTCTAGAAGAACCTTCGAGCTCGTAACATTCTCGTTTAGATAATTTTCAAAATTATCGAGAATAGGAAAAGGTTTGAAAAAATTCGACAACAATTTATAACATTGAAGTAAATTACTAACCTCTTCTCGACTTTTGTATCCTCTAAATTGAGCTTGAATTCTTCTCACTGCTTTTTCAAACTGATTCTCTTCAGGTTGTGGATCATTGTATTTAACTAAAGATTTGTAAAAATTCACGATCTTATCTGAATCGAGAACAGCACTAGAACTCAATTCTGATGATTGCTTATCATTGACTGAAGACGGATTTATTTTTATATAATCTCGATCAAAGTAAAAGATTACGCTCTCTATACTGTGATCAGTAAACGAGAAAGGAGATAATTCCATCAACACAAAGAGAGCGAATTCGTTCTTTTTATCAACGTATAACTTGAGCTTGAGCTTGAAGTATTCGTATGAATTATACCTGCCATTTAATTTTTCTAGATAAGATGAATCTTGCCAATATGTTTCAATATATTTAAAAAGAATCAACGCTCTATCACGCGCAATGTAATCCATAGAGGTATTACCATCGCGAATAGCTCTTTCAAGTAAATCTATAAACCACGCTATAAAGTCTGGATCGATATGATTTTTTGAGTTATCGATATTTGATAATATTAA
>DAISZI010000027.1:0-11150 GCA_036824885.1 Oligoflexia bacterium | reverse complement strand
AGGTAACTTGATTTCTTTAGGCACCCTGGATTTTGGTCTATCCATTCCCTCCTTTTAGGGCCGGAACCGACATTCCACCAGCTATTGTTGCGCATACCGGGCGCACAAATTTTATCTTACGACTCAAGAACGCCTTGCATCTCCCCATGATCTGGATACCTCTGTAGATCATGAAATCAAGTTTCTCGAAAAGTCCAAAAATACAAAAATTAGTTTCATTTTTAATTTTATTAATTTAAGAAATTTTTAGAAGCGAGATTTTGTCGTTTTTAGTTTGAGTAAAATCCTAAAATGTGAGACTCAAATTCGGCAATCATCATTGTTGACATCTTTTGGATCAATTGCATGCAATTGGATAGGTGTAATCTATGACTCGGATCTTTCTTTTTTTGATAGTTGCTATTTTAGCTCCAGGTTGTGATATACAGAATCAAAACCGACAGCCAAAAACAACACTAACCGAAGAGGAAATCGAGCTCAGGCGTCAAGAGAAAAAGCATCGGGTAAAAACTATAGCGGACTTCCTTTATGAAATCCTACTGAGAACTACTGATCAAGGCGAGATTAATCGAATCCACAGGACTCTGGCTTGTTATTTCGTTGATCATTATCCAGAAGCTATGAGCGCCCTCGCTGAAGCTGGGGTCGACATCTATGATCTGCTCCGTGTGAGAAACAATAAACTAACGAATCCTCGCAATACAAAAGACTCAGCAAAAAAAGAAACACTAGAGCTTCAGGATAGAGTAAATCAGTGTGAATCTCAAAGTGAAAAGCTCAGTGCTGCCTACGATTATATCAAGAGTCTGAAAGATCCTCTTAAAAGGAAGATTATATCGGAATTTTTCGATGAGATCATACAGAGTCTTCCTCCCCTCCTTACCGCCAGTGATGCTGATATTTCCAATCGCGTGGCGATCGTAAGACTTATGACGTCGTGTTTTGCCAATTCCTACCCAAAACCTCTAAGTTATCTGTTCCAGGACGGGCAAAAGAAGTCTGAAACCTACATTATAGCGAAATTTCTTGATAAGATCATCCTCAAGGATACTAATCGTAAGCACACGGATGTAATTTATAAAATCATGATGAAGTATTTTATACAGTCGTATCCAGAAGCTGGAATCTCTATTTGTAAAACAACAGTTTTTAGCAATTACTATCGTAAGAAAAATGCATCAGGAAATAATAAAGATAGTTCGAACAATGAACAAACCCAAAAACTTGAGAATGAAATGAATCAGGAAACCGAGTACAAAGCAGAAATTATAGCAGATTTTTTTAATAAGGTTCTACTTAATGCCAGTGCCGAGCAACTTGAACCAATTCGAGATGTTATGAATTTTTATGATTCTTCTAGAGAAAGCGAACGGCAAACTGCGGATTCAAAAAACCGAGATCAACCTCGGAGTGATTTAGAAACAAGAATGAGAAAACTTAGTCCACACTATTGTGTTGTTACTGTCTCTAATTTTTCTCAAAAAACCCTACAACAATCTGAGAATACAGAAAACTCAGATCAACCTCAGAGTAATTCAGAAACGGAAAATCCAATACTTAAGACATACGATAATGTTCCTGATTTCTCTAATTCTTCTAAAGAAAAAGCGTCTAATCTATGAAAAATCCGAAAAAAATTGTCTTCTTTAATCTAGCTTTGGCAATGGGACTAACTCTGTATACTGGCGGCTCATTTGCTCATCCGTTTCAACCTGATCCAGAGAGTTTTCAATTCAAGAAGACTAATGGTATCGACGAAAACTCTTCAGCTTCTAAACCTGCAACTTCATCCTCGATAAATGAAAAGGCTTATTCAAGAGAAAAAAAACTGCCTAAAGACTTCGAAAAATTAAAAGTTCTTTACGATGAAGCAGACAGAATTCTATCTGAATTCAACAAGTCAATAACCAGGAGGCATAACTGTTCTTGTCCCGCATCTCAATCAATTATAAGAATGCTAGAACAAGTAATTATTGATTTCAATAAATTTCTATTTCATTTTGAACGAGCAGGTACAGATGCTAACAGCTTTAATGTTTCCGAATTTAATTTGGCCGAGAATCTAGGCAATATATGCGGAAATCAAATACAAAAAATTTATGTTTTACAACGAGAAGAAGAAATTTATGAACTGGAAAAAAAAATCCTTGAACTGGAAAAAAAGTTAGATCAGAAATCAGACGAAACCCGTAAAGAGGCTACAGTTAATACCTCAAAAGGCATCCAACCAGACGAAATGCTTTTCGAATCTGTACTAGAATTTGCTCATCCATCACAGGTTAGTCGGTCGAATACTCAATTAAGCAATTCTAATGATATCAGCGAATACTTATCAGTTTCTAGTTCTATAATTTCAGCTGTGAATAAGAAAAACCCTTATTATTCAAAACAACCAACTTTAGATCAAACATTCAGCACATTAAAACAAGCTTACGATGATTCAGATAGACATCTAACCAACATAGAGAGTAAGATCACCGAAAGAATTAATTCTCCTGTTCCTGCATCTCAAAAGGTTATCCAATTAGCAGAACAAATGAAGAACGAACTCCAACAATTTCAATTTCATTTTGAACGTGCAGGTACTACTATTAGTAACCTCAATCTTCTTGAACTTAGTTTAGCTAGGGAACAATTCGAACTATGTCAAAGCCGAGTACCTAAAATTAAAGCTCTGTACCGAGAAGAGGAAATCTATCGCTGGGAACAAGAACTCCTTGAACAAAGAAGGAAGTCAAATGAAGAATTAGATGAGAAAAGTAAAGCAAACGAAACACTTTTCGACTCTGTACAAGAATTTCCATCTTAAAATATCTAAAAGAAAATGAATATAAAAAAATATCAAATGAGCAATGATTGGCCCTAAAGCACAAGAGAACGAATGTATGAAAAAATTATCTTCTTTGTAGCCTTGTCTATGGGAATAACTCTATATGATCGAAAGAGCTCTCAATTCATAAAGACTAATGACATCGCCGAAAACCTTTCAACTCCTATCCATTCAAATCCTAGACTCTTAATATACAATTCTTTAGCTCATGTTTTCATCATCGTACATTGATTCAAAGACTTTTTGAAGCTTCGAGGCATCTTCTTCCAATTGAAATTTTTGAATCTTTGGATGTCCACTTTTTAAAAATTGTCCTTTGAGCCAAGTTCGCTGACGTTTGACCAATTGTCGAGTAGCAAGCTGAATCTCATCGCTAAGCCCTTTTAATCCAGGTGCAATTTTTCTTCCTTGGACTTGTGGTCTGTAATAAAAATAAGAACTGACTTGTGCATACCCTACAGCTTTTAAAGCAAAACTTGTGGGATAGCTGGTAATAAGTCTTTGCGTTTCATCGAGTAAACCTGTTTGTAACATGAGCTCTGTTCGTACTTCAATTCGTTTTTGTAGCTCCTTAGGATCACGATCGATAATCCAAAGTTCAAAACGCTCATCCATACTGGAAGACAATTCTGATTGTAATTGACTAGGCGTTTTTCCTTGAGTATGCAATAAATCAACAGAACGCACTAATCGATAACGATCATGCATTCCTATACGATGTGCTGAAAGAGGATCTTTCTGAAAGAGCTCTTGATAAAGCTCCTCATTAGTACGCAATGAGTTATTTTCTGTTAAATTTTCTGGAGCTTTCATCTGCCATAACCCAAAAAGTAAAGCCTTGAGATAAAAACCACTTCCTCCTACAATAAGCGCTCGTTTTCCACGACGATGAATATCTTCAATTGCATCTTGAGTATGCTTAACAAAGTCCGCTGCGGTAAATGATTCATCGGGATTCACAAGATCCAGCAAATGATGAGGAACGCATTTTTCATGAGCCTGAGGTTTTGCTGTGCCAATATCAAGCCCACGATAAACCAGTAAACTATCGGCATTAATGATTTCTATGTGAGGTTTTTCAGATGACCATTTTAAAGCAAGACTTGTTTTTCCCGTTGAAGTTGGCCCTGTAAGAATTCCAATGGATGCTTTTATGTTCTTTGAAACCATTTTTTTACTTCTTTTTCAGAGATACTAATAATTGTAGGACGTCCGTGAGGACAATTCCAAGGATGATTGCATTGCAATAATTGCTCTGCCAATGCTTGCAACTGCAAAGGGTGTAATACGTCACCCGAACGAATAGAGCTATGACAAGCTTGTGTAGCAATAGACTCAAAAAGCTCTTCATCTAAAAAAGGATCCTGAGTCTCTAGTAACCGTTCAAGTAAATTAGTAAATCGAGTAGGGATATCCTGGATCTTCCATATACTTGGAATTGATCGCACTAAAAATTTATTTTTTTCCAAGGTTTCTATTTCAAAACCGAGATGTATCAAAAATTTTAGGTTTGACTTTACTATTTTAGTGCTCGCTTGAGAAAGTTGTATTTTTTGCGGGATGAGCAAAATTTGTGAGGGCATAACTTGGCGCGGATCTGAAAAAATCGCACGAAGTTTTTCATAGAAAATGCGTTCATGAGCCGCATGTTGATCGATAAAAACCAATTCTAGCTCTTTTTCGTAAACTAGGTAATTGCGAAATACAGCACCCAAGTATTTTCCCTGCAGTTCTTTTTTGGGAATCTCAGATAGTGTTTCAGGTCGGAAATTTTCTTCAAATTTTGAAGGTTTATCAGATTCAGCATTTTCTTTAGGCTCTAAACAAGGTTGCTGAAATTGAGAATCAGAAGGATTCGAATGCGATTTATTTTCATGAACGAATTGTTTATCAAGAAAGGATTTCGCTAATTCGGCTACTTTCGAGAAAATTTTTTTGTTTTCTAAAAAACGGATCTCTGTTTTATTAGGATGAACATTGACATCCAATAAATTGGGATGCACCTCAATAAACACAGCCATCGCAGGAAATTGTCCTGGCATCAGCGCTTGTCGAAAAACACTGAAGGCTGCTTGCTGCAGCATTTTGTCTTTGACGGCTCGGTGATTGACAATCGTGATGAATTTACGAGTATGAGGCAAACTGGATTTTTTTACCCAATAAGCATGCATTTGAAATCCTAAATCACAGGGTCCCGACGGTAATGTTTCCATGCAAATCGTTGCTTCACTGCTATCTGACAAAAGATGAGATACCCGTTTGGACTCAGTTTCAGGTCTTAATCTAAAAATCAACTTTTCATTGTTTTTAAGCTCAAAACCTACATGAGGGTAAGCAAGGGCAATGCGCTCCATCCATTCACGAATATGAGCGATTTCTGCTGATTCAGACTTTAAAAATTTTAATCGAACGGGTATTTTTGAAAAAAGACCCAATGCACGCACTTGAGTTCCATGAGTTGCATGCAAAAACGACCCAAAAGTTATTTTCTTAAGTTTTCCCTGAGAATAAAAAGAAGCACTGGCTGCTTTTTTTGTCCGAGAGATGATCTGAAGTTCAGAAACAGCGTCGATGCTAGCTAGTGCCTCACCACGGAAACCCAAAGTTTTCAACTCCTGAAGGTCCTCAAAGCACTGCAATTTACTTGTCGTGTGACGCTGGCTACAGATAGCGAGATCTTCGGGCTCCATACCCGAACCATTATCACATATCTCAATGAGTTTTTTACCTGCATCCTCTAAGCAAACACAAATCTCCGTGCATCCAGCATCCAAGGCGTTCTCAAGGCACTCCTTCACCACGTGACTTGGTCTTTCAATCATTTCTGTTGCTGAAATACGTTCCGCCAGTAGCGGGTCTAATTTTCGAATGGAGAAAAGTGGCATGATCTTTTTACGAACTGTCTTATTTTAGGACAGTACTATCTCAAGTTTAGTGGGCAAATTCAAGGAAAGTTTTTGAGATGAGCAGATTTTTCACTAAAAACGACCTGATTTCTTCCTTGAGACTTAGCCAAGTAAAGTGCTTGATCCGCTATTTTTAAAAAATCCTGTGGAGACTGGGTGTAAGGGTATAAAGAAGCCACACCTACACTCAGAGTGACCTGAAATGTTTTAGTTTCGTACGTAAAAAGGTACCTTGCAATTGCCTTGCGAATACGTTCTGCTAGCTCGCAAGCAGATCCAAGTGTTGTATTAAAAAGAACGATGACAAATTCTTCTCCTCCATACCGACAAAAGATATCCTGAGGCCTGAGGTGGCTGGTACGAATCGTTGCTACCACTTCTCGAAGAACATAATCCCCTGCATCATGTCCATAAGTATCGTTAATTTTTTTAAAATAATCTAAATCAAAAAAAATGATACTTAAATCGGTATGTAAGGCCTGCACTCGTTTGACTTCTGCGTCTAAAACTTCTAACAAATAACCTCGATTATAAATCTGAGTGAGAGGATCTGTATGGGCTGCAAGCCCTAAATTGCCGTAGAAAAGAATCTCAAGCTCTCCTGCCGGAAGAAACTTAAAAATTGTTTTTCCAAGCTTGATCATGTCCTCTTTTTCTAAAAGGACAGAAACATGGGGCTCTATGCGTTTGTCATTGAGCAAAGTTCCATTAGAAGAACCAATATCTGAGAGAAAAACACTTTGATCTTTTTTGGTAAATTTTACGTGTTTACGAGAAATGCCATTATCAGAAATACTAATATCAACACTAGCATCTCTTCCCAAAACCATCTCAGGTTTCGTCAAAAAAAAACGCTGCCCTTGAGGAGTACCACGAATGATAATCAGACAAGCTTCTTGATCTTTCGCTTTTTTGAGGTCTTCATTAAGAGCACTTAATTGACCTTGTGTGATCACCAAGGTGGTTTCCCCAGAACCTTCCATTCTGAATAAAATACGGGTACTACGTTTTTTGGTCAAGGTCGTATTTTTTTGCTGCTTGGGGACAAGCTACTCCACCCAAGAACACCTGCAATCTACAATTTATTTGCTTAACATGATCAAAATTTCAACAACGCATACCTTATCCGATCGCTTTGTCCGATAACCAAACAACTACCGAAGCTCAAGACCCTTCGTAAAACAACCACCACTTTTAACCTCTTTTAGGCTCAAGTCGCAAGTTTCAAGCGACGTAAATCACCCTACATGATCAGGCGCGACAACATTACGCATCACTTGCGAGTTTTCATCGGACCTAAGAGATGAGAGGTGCTTTGTCCAACCAGGCTTCTTCGCATGGAGGAGCTCATCTATCTTCCGTGAGCTCCTCCCCTTTCTTTAAACTTTTTTGAATAAATTTTACAATTTTTTATGCCCACCTCCTGCATTCAAAACTTGACAACTCAACATCCCTGTGAGACCCATTTCAGCAATCTATGAAGACCAAAGATGATCAGAGGGTTACTCATACAACCCAAGCGATACTTCAATTTCGAGTTCGTAACCGCTTCTAATGAAACTTCCGTTTAAAAATACACTGAAAAGACCTCGCACATGCTACAAGTATCAAACCCACTGAGATCTTCCTTCGAAAAAGCTCACGCCATTGACGAAGTCATCGTACTTCTGCCTTCACGACCAAAAAACACCTGATGACTTTAGATCGTGGTTAGATCAACCGATTGGGTCAGGCCGTCATGATCGAGCGTAACAAAAGCAGACCTGTGCAATCCAAATACTTTTATTTCTCTTCAAGTTTCATGGGTGTGACTAGTCCTTCATCCGCATTTGAGCATCAAATACCTAAGAACGTACAAAAATCGCGAGGTAATTCACCTACTCTAAGCATTTTAGTAAAAAACTGTAGACTATGATCTATCCACACAGGTCATCACGATCGTAGATTTCTCACCTAACTCCAAGCTTACTTCAGCGAAATGCTTCTTGCGTAGCCACTACCTTTGAGTCAGCTTTTTTCGAATGAGTTCTTTTCCTGCTTGAACTCCTGGCTGATCAAAGGGATTAACCCCCCATAATATACCTATCCAAGAAACCAGCGTGCAAAAAGCAAAATAAAGAGAGCCTAAACTTGACTCATCCAGACGATCTAATGTGATGGTGAGACTCGGACGTGCTTTTTGAGAAAGAACTGTTGAAGTTGCTTGATGTTCTATTTTTAAAAGCTCATGCAATGTACGTCCACCTAGCATTTGAAAAGTAGGATAACGCATAGAAGAAACTTCGGAAAGTTTCGGAATGACAACCTCCTCCATTTGATCCACTTTTAAGAAAAAAGTCACTTTGTCATCAGGTCCATCACACAGAAGCTGTAGTAAGCTATGCTGATCAGTAGCACCTAAAGCCGCAATGGGAGTGAAGCCTAACCCTTGTTTGCCTAAACTCTCAGACCAAAGTTGCGCAAACCACTTACCAAAAGATTCCAGTCGACTAGAGTAAGGCATACAAACATGGATATGCCTCTTAGGAAATTGCTGAAGCAAACTACCTCCAATAGAAAAAAGAGGATTTTTTTCGTAATGAGGATTTTCCATGAGTGAACCAATGAGATTTGCACCTTGCAAAAAAGCACGCGGAGAAAGCCCCGCTAATGCAGCTGGAAAAAGCCCCACAGGGGAAAAAAGACTGAAACGACCACCGATAGAAGGCGCAATACTCAATGTAGGTATCTGTTGATCACGGGCAAATTGCCTGAGTTCTCCTTCTTCAGGATCCGTCATGAAAACTAAATGATCTTGCCACTTATTTTTACCTAGCCACTGAAGCACAAGCAGAGTCTCAGCTAAGGTTTCGTAAGTAGTTCCTGATTTGGTGGTAATACATACCAAAGTTTGCTCCGGACAAAGCCGCTGAAGGGTCGTTTTCCAAAGACAAGGATCAGGATTTTCTAAAAAATGCCATCTTATCGGTGAGTTACATTTTTCTTCCAGTGCCGCAAGTAAACTTTTAGGACCGAGGAGACTTCCTCCGATACCAATGAAAAGACAATCCGTCACCACCTGTTTTTGCAAGATGGTTCTTGCAAGAGATTCTGATAGTTCTACCTGAGAAAGCTCAGGATCCCCAGGCGCACGGAAGAAACCCACCTCTTGCTCATACCGACTTTTGAGCAGCTCCCAAGTTTCTTGATAGTGCTTGGGATCAGTTTTTTTCACACGAAAAAGACAAGACCAATCCCAGGTCAAATTACCCCATTTCATTGCGCTAATAGTCATTCGTTAGGCCTCAGCAATTTCTTTTCCAAGCATATGGCGCGCGATGATTTTTCGCAAAATCTCATTAGTGCCCCCACCAATTTCAAGCAGTTTAGCATCTCTCATGTAACGCTCCACAGGAAATTCCCGCGTATATCCATAACCCCCTAAGATTTGGATGGCATCTAAAGCTACCTGTGTTGCCATTTGAGCACTTTGAAGTTTTGCTTCAGCCGCGATCCTAGAAGCCTGATGACCCAAATCCCAAACTTTAGCCGCTTGATAGACCAAACTCTGACAAGCCTCATACCACGAGGAAGCTTCTGCTAAAAAAAGCTGGATTTGCTGAAAAGCCCCGATCGGCTTCTGAAAAGCTTTCCGCTCCTGTGAATAACGCGTTGCAACATCAAGACAAGAACGAGCAATCCCAAGAGAAATACCTGAAAGAGTGATGCGCTCTAAATCTAAATTAGCCATCATTTGATTGACACTTTCTCCTTCAAGGCCTACTCGATTCTGTTGAGGAACACGGCAATTGGAAAAAATGAGTTCCCCCGTAGGCGAAGCGCGCATACCCATCTTGGAAAATTTTTTTCCTGTGCTAAAGCCCTCCATTCCTTTTTCTAAGATAAACGTTGAAATACTGCGTTTCCCTGGCACTCCATGGGAAGCTGCTGTTTTCGCATAGCAGTAAAAGACGTCCCCACAGGGAGCATTCGTAATCCACGTTTTAGATCCTTGAAGTCGATAGACATCCCCTTCTAAGGTCGCATAAGTCTTCATCCCCAGTACGTCAGAACCTGCATCAGGCTCAGACATACCCATACCTCCTAAGGTTTCTCCTTGAATCAAACCAGGTAAGTAGCGTTTTTTTTGTTCTAACGAAGCATTTTTTGCAATTTGATGCACACATAAAATGGAATGCGCCAGGTACGAAAGCGCCATGGATGCATCTACAGCCGCAATTTCCTGAAAGGCAAGAGTCGCTGCTACTGCATCCATGCCCGCTCCTCCGTCCTCTTCAGAAACAGTAAGCCCCAACAAACCCAGTTCTCCCATCCGGTAAAAAGCCTCACGATTAAATTCTTCTAATTCATCTAAAGCTTCCACGCGAGGAGCTAGTTGCTTTTGGGCAAATTGTCGAACTGACGACTGTAACCAACAGTGCTCTTCAGAAAAAAACCACATACAGATGACTCCCTATTACTTCCGTGCCATAATTCATAACATGTTTGGAGGATACGTCAATGTTTATCCGTTTTTTTTATTGATCAATTACTGGGAACATACCTACCAAGAACTTCTTGATCACTGCGATTGTCTGGTCCAATCAGATACCCATCGAATCATTTCGTTTATTCCTTGGCAGTTAGCAGAAACAGACACTTCTCATACACAGCTTTTGCATGCATTTTTGCAAATGACGTCAGAACGCAAGATCCACGTTTTTTTAGTAGTGACCCCGGAAGTAGGATTGCATTTATCTAACAATGGCCTACCTAAAGATATTTTATCTGAAAAGAATCAAGCTCAAAATCAAAGCCTACAACCCCTGGTTGTGGGTTTGCCTCCACGTGCTTTTTCATTGCCTTCTTTTTTTTCTTCCGAATTCACGAAGCGCTACTACGGCTTTTTAAGCAGGATCGATCAACTTTTTTTTGATATGAAAAAAAACCAACCTCATTTTTTTGAAAGATTGACCATTATTTTGACAGGAAGTTTTTGGAAATACTACCGTGAACCTGGCGCTTCTCAGTCTTTTTTTGGTGGAATCGCTGGAGATTTTTCCCCCCACGTAGGCGAATCTTATCGTCAGTGTATTGCCCATTTTTTTTCCCAAAAAGAATATTCAATGACTAGCGCTGGAACCACAAATACTTGGAAAACACGTTCCTTAGACGAATGCAATCGCAGGTGGTTCTATCAGCATTCCGAAGACGCCCAAAGGTACCGAAGCTTTCAAAGTTTACAAAAAAAATCAACTTTTTTAGAAATCAAAGAATTTGAACTTTTTACTCCAGAAGCAGATCCTGAATTGAAATACTTTAATTTTTTAAGGATGATCTCTCCAGGTCAATTAGCCTTCAAAAGGCTTTCTGATTGGATTGATGAAAATTCTGTGCGTGTCTCTTATGGAGGTTTTAGCGCTGCATTACCTTTT
>DAISZI010000026.1:0-11258 GCA_036824885.1 Oligoflexia bacterium | reverse complement strand
AATAGTAATTGCTAAAATTTTTGATAAAATATTAGTTCTTGGGGTCTCGAATGATTCAATTAATTTAATTACAGAATTTGATTCTGAACCACATTTAGATAAAGAAGGTGAAACCAGCTCAGAAAAATTTGATACATTACTAAAATCAGAAATAAAAAAACCTGACGTTCGATCTAGAATTAAAAGTCGTCTCGAAGGAATGCGTCAGTTATGATTTTTTTTTATAGATTCATAAAAATGATTACTGTATCAATGTTTTTTTTAAGTAATGATGCGTTAGCGGAATCACGTCATCATTTTGTTTCTGGAAGTTCAGGAATCACTCTTCCTTCTTTAAGTTTGTCATTTTCTCATACAAAAAAGCCTTCCGACACAGTAGGTGTTTTAAGAATCATCATGATGATGACTGTTTTATCTTTGGCGCCATCTATTTTGATTATGATGACAGCTTTTACACGTATTGTTATTGTTTTAAGTTTTTTAAGACAGGCCTTAGGAACACAGCAAATGCCTCCTAATCAACTCATTGTTGGTCTTTCTTTATTTCTTTCTTTTTATGTTATGGCTCCTACTTGGAAAGTGATATCTTCAAAATCATTAGAGCCTTTTTTAAATGAAAAAATTGATCAATCTACGGCTATTGCAAGAGCTGAAGAACCTCTTAGAGATTTTATGTTTCATCAAACAAGAGAAAAAGATTTAGCACTTTTCCTTTCTCTTGCGAAAGAAGAAAAGCCTAAGACTAAGTTGGATTTACCCACTTATGTTTTAATTCCAGCTTTTGTTATTAGTGAACTAAAAACTGCATTTCAGATAGGATTTATGCTATATTTGCCTTTTTTGGTTTTAGATATGGTAGTTGCAAGTGTTTTAATGGCAATGGGTATGATGATGTTACCACCTATCATGATATCTTTACCTTTTAAGCTTTTATTGTTTGTATTAGTGGATGGTTGGGAGTTAGTAATTGGGAGCTTGGTAAAAAGTTTTGGTTAAGGAATTTTAATGACAGAAGAAATGATTATTTCTATAGGAGCAGATGCGACTAAAACAATTATTTTTTTAGCGGGACCTTTATTAGCTGCTGCGATGATTGTTGGTCTTTTGGTAAGTATTTTTCAAGCAGTTACGCAAATCAACGAATCTACATTGACTTTTATTCCTAAAATGATTGCTGTCATTGTCGTTTTGTCTATTATGTCACCATGGATGCTAGAAGTCATAAAAAATTATACGACAGACATTTTTGAAAATGCAGGAAGCGTTATCAGGTAGTGTATTTATTTAATTTTGACGAAAAAGAGTTGATTTTATTTTTTTTGGTTTTTATTAGATTTTCAATTTTATTTAGTGTTTTGCCTTTTTTTTCGGAAAAAATAATTCCTTCAAACTTAAAAATAATGCTATCTCTTGTTGTTTCTTTGGTGTCTTTTCCTTTTTTGATAAATTCAAATTTAATAAATATAGATCGATCAAAAAAAGCATTGGATTCTTTTTATTTAATTTTTTTAGCTAATCTTAATGAGGTCTTTTTTTCTTTGGTTTTAGGTTTTACTGCTAAAATAATTTTTGAAGGAATAAATTATGCCTCAAATTTTATGGGCAATCTCATGGGGTTTGCCATGGCAAGTTCTTATGATCATCATCAAGAATCACAAACTCAAATAGTGGCACAAATTCAAAATAATTTAGTGATGCTGCTTTTTATTGCTTTAGATGGTCATCATTTGATTCTTAAGTCTGCAATAAATAGTTATAGTCTTATCGGCATAGGGGAGATGCGTCTTCATTTAAATACTGTTCATATGCTAATTAAGATGACTTCTTCTATCTTTTATTTTGGACTACAACTGTCTGCACCTATGTGTATTGTTATTTTTGGAGTAAATTTTATTTTTGGATTTATCGCTAAAGCACTTCCACAGTTAAATGTTTTAGCCATGTCTTCTAATATCACTGCTTTTTTGGGTTTGATTGTTTTTTTTATAGGACTTCCAAATTTAATGAACTTAAATTTTTCTATTTTAGAGAATGTTTCTCAATGGATGTATGTGATTTCTAAATTAATTGCTCAGTAGGAGATTTTAAGTGTCTGAAAATCAAGAAGATAGATCTTCTGAAGACTTAACAGAAGAGTCTTCTCAGAAAGCTGAGGAATTACGGTCAAAAGGAATAGTAAGTCAGAGCAAAGAGTTTACTAGTTTCATTGTTTTATTCGTTGTTGGCATGGCTACTTTTTTATTTTCTTCTAAAATTTTTGAAAACTTGACTTTATTTATGAAAGAAATGTTTCAAATGAGTCATTTTTCTTCAAAAATATTTCGTAGTGATCAAGATATGATCAAATACTTGATAAAGGCTTTTCAGTTAATGATTTATATTGTTTTGCCTATTAGTTTTTTTGGATTTTTTTTTGGAATTATTGCAAGTTTAATTCAAGTAGGAGTTGTTTTTTCTATTGATCCTTTGATGCCAGATTTTAATAAAATAAATCCTATGGAGGGAATAAAAAAACTTTTTTCAAAAAAGCAGTTAATGGAATTTTTAAAAATCACAGGTAAGTTAATTGTAGTTTTAGGTCTTTCTTATTTTTTACTGAAAAAAAAACTTTTCGAATCTTCACAAAATTATGGATTAGAGCCTTTCTCTGTTCTGAGTGACATCAAAGATATTAGCAGTTTTTTTTTCTCAAAAACATTAATTGTTTTATTCTGTTTTTCGTTAGGAGATTATATTTTTCAAAAATTTGCATATGGAAAAAAAATCAAAATGACGAAAGAAGAATCAAAAAGAGAACATCGAGAAAAAGAAGGAGATCCTAAAATTAAAGGAAGAATCAGAATGATTCAACGTGAAATGTCGCGAAAAAGAATGATGCAATCTATCAAAAAAGCAGATGTTATCATCACTAATCCTACTCATATAGCTGTAGCAATATACTATGATAAAAATAAAATGAGTGCACCTCGAGTCGTTGCCAAGGGAGCAGATTTTTTAGCTCAAAAAATTAAAGAAGTTGCTGTAGAATCGAAAGTTCCTTTAATTGAAAATGTTTCTTTAGCTCGTACTCTTTATAAAACAGTGAAAATTGGTCAAGCAATACCAAGAAATTTATATCAAGCAGTTGCAGAAGTTTTGGCTCATATATATAAAATAAAAAGTAAATTTTAATGGAAGAAATTCAAAAGATTCTAAAAAGTTCAGATTTAGGATTAGCCGTCGGTTTAATGCTCACGCTTGCAGTGATGATTATTCCTATGCCAAGATTTTTGTTGGATGTATTGTTAGCCATTGAAATTGCATTTTCTATCATTTTACTTTTGACAGCAGTTTATGCAACGCGTGCTTTAGATTTTAGCATTTTTCCTTCTTTACTTTTAATTACTACACTTTTTAGGTTATCGCTTAATGTTGCGACTACTCGTGTTATTTTGTTACATGGATCTGAAGAAGGAATATATGCAGCTGGAGAGGTCATTAGATCTTTTGGAGAGTTCGTTGTAGGAGGCAATTATGCCGTAGGTATTGTGATTTTTGTCATACTTGTTATTATTAATTTTGTAGTTATCACTAAAGGTGCAGGAAGAGTTGCTGAAGTTGCCGCTAGATTTACTTTGGATGCCATGCCAGGTAAACAAATGTCTATTGATGCAGATTTAAATGCTGGAGCCATTAATGAAGAGGAGGCAAGAAGAAGACGATTAGATATAGCTAAAGAAGCCGATTTTTATGGAGCAATGGATGGGGCTTCAAAATTTGTTAGAGGAGATGCCATTGCTGGAATTTTGATAGTTGTCGTTAATATACTCGGTGGAATCATTATAGGAACTGTTCAAAAAGGGATGGATATTGCAGATGCAGCTTCAGTTTTTACCTTGCTAACAATTGGTGATGGATTAGTGACACAAATACCCGCACTAATTGTTTCAACAGCTGCAGGTATGATAGTGACTAGAACAGCAACGAGCACTAATTTTAGTCAAGAAGTTTCCAGACAGCTTTTGATGAAACCAAATGCATTAATCGCTGCTTCTGCTGTTATGGGTTTTATGGCTTTGATTCCAGGGTTGCCTTTTTTTCCTTTTATGATTCTTTCTGGATCATTAGGATTCGTAGCATATTCGTTAAACCAAAAAATAAAAAATGATAATATCAAGAAAAATGAAAAACAAATTATTGAAAAATCAAAATCGTCAACCGATAAGATAGAAAATTTATTGCCAATTGATATTTTAGAGCTAGAAGTTGGATATGGATTAATTAGTATTGTAGATTCTAATCAGAATGGTGATTTACTGGAAAGAATTGCAAATATAAGAAAACAATTTGCACTTGATTTAGGGGTCATTATTCCATCACTTCGTATTCGTGATAACTTAGATTTGAAACCAGGAGACTACCAGATTTTATTAAAAGGAGTGCAAGTGGGATTTGGATCGTTAATGGTAGGTAGTTATCTGGCTATGGATCCTGGGAACGTGACTAATCCTATTGATGGAATTCCGACCAAAGAACCAGCTTTTGGGTTAGATGCACTTTGGATTACGGCTAAACAAAAAGAAGAAGCAACTTATATTGGATATACAGTAGTTGATATTTCTACTATTATCGCAACTCACTTAACAGAAATTGTTCGTCAAAATATTCATGATTTGTTAGGTCGTCAAGAATTACAGGTACTTTTAGACACATTAAAACAGCATTCACCTAAGGTCGTAGAAGATTTAATTCCTGCTTTATTGCCTTTAGGTTCTGTATTAAGAGTTTTAAAGTCATTGCTAAGAGAAGGTGTTTCTATTAGAGATTTAAAAACTATACTTGAAGTATTAGCCGATGTATCTGTAAGTCAAAAAAATCCTGAAATTTTGACAGAACATGTACGTGCAGCATTATCTCGAAGTATTACGAAAAAATTAGTTGACTCTGATGGTCAATTAAATCTTATTACATTAGATCGAGTCATTGAAGAAACTATTGCTGCGGGAATGATTCAAACTGATCAAGGGCAGCAGCTTTCAGTGGATCCTGAGTTTGTAAGATCTTTTATTGCTGAATTAAATCAACAGATCATTAAAGCTAGTAAGAAAAGTCATTCGACTGTTTTGATCTGTTCTCCTGTAATTCGTTATCAGATGAAATCTCTTGTTGATCGATTCATTCCCAATGTTACTGTTTTATCGCATAATGAGATTAGCTCAAATATCACTGTCAAATCTATTGGGACAGTTAGGTTAGCGTATGCAAGTTAAAAAATTTGAAGCTCAAACAATCCAAGAAGCTTTAGAAAATGTAAAAAAAGAGCTAGGTCCTGAAGCTATTATTTTAGAAACAAAAAAAACAAAAAAAGGTTTTGGCATTATGTCAAAACCTTTTTTTGAAATTACAGCTGCTCCATCAAATAATTCTTTCAACAAAAAAGAATATATAGAAAAAAGAATGGCTAATGATAAAAAAGCAGTGATTCAAACGATAACGCCTGTTAAACAAGAAAAAATTTTTGATAAATATACTACCAAGCAATTAGATAGAGCATTAAATACTCAGGATCATGTGGCAGTGAGTTCTTTAGTGTCTCAAGCGAAAGTTTCTTCAAAGATTACGGCAACTCGTTATGTGGATATTGATGATCATTTGACAGAAGAAAAAAAAGAGAATACTACTTCTGCTTTTCATAAAAAATCCATTTCTGATTCTTACCAAGAAGTAAGTATAAGTGCTGACGTTAATCTTTCGGTCGAAAATGAAATTGATTCTTTAAAAAAGATGATCAAAGATTTAAAAAACCAACAAGAGTCTATGATTGGTGTTTCCGCTTCTCGATCAGATAAAATAGACAATCATCCACTATTAAAAAATCCATTTGTCCAAGATATTTTTGATCAATTAGTTGTCAATGGAATTGAAAGAAAATATGCGTTTTCTCTTTTGAAGAAAGTCGAATTTGATATAGGTTCTCAATTTTCAGTTGATGATGATCAAATTATCGATATGGTAGCAATTGAGCTGATGAATCAGATTAAAATAATTTCAATACCAGATTTAGTTTTTTCTTATAAAAAAAGTAAAAATGTTTTAAATCCTTTAATTTTGGCAGTTGTTGGTCCTACAGGATCTGGTAAGACAACAACAGTTGCGAAATTATCAGGAGATTTGATAACAAAAAAAAATCTAAAAGTAGGGTTAATTAATTTAGATCAACATAAAGCTTCTGCTTTTGAACAATTAGGTATTTATGCCAAAATTATTAAAGCTCCCTTTCGTTCGGCTAATTCTTTGTCGGATTTAGAAGCGGCTTTACAGGATTTTAAAAATTTAGATTCTGTTCTCATTGACACTCCTGGCCGTTCACAAAAAGATACTGAATTTTTAAAACAATTAGAGTCTTTACTGAGTCATTTTTCTGTAACGTCTCTTTTGACAGTATCAGCGACAACAAGAGATTTTGAATCTTATGAGATTGGATCTCGTTTTTCTATTTTTAACCCTCAAGGACTTGTTATTTCAAGATTAGATGAAGCGTCTTTATTTGGATCTATTTATAATTTGAGTCAAAAAACAAGAATGTCACTTGCTTATTTTACTACTGGTCAGAAAATTCCTGAAGACATAGAAGAAGCTAGTGCTGAAAGAGTTGCTTCATTAATTTTAGGCATATAATATTTTTTTTATAAGAAATAAGGTATTATTTTTAGGTGAAGTAATAAAATAAATCTAGGCGGATATTTCATGACCATTAATGAAGGTTTTCAAAAATATAAAGAGCATTTTGAAAAAACAAAAGCTAATCCTAATGTTTCACTTTTAGAAAGTAACAATAAAACCATTAATGAGACAAAAATAGATAAAGAATCCTTAAAAAATGAGATTTCTCCAGTAAATAGCAAAAGCGACAAGATCATTGCTGAGTACTCTGGTCTGATAAAATATATAGCCAAAAAAATTTCTGCACGATTACCATCTAGCATTGATTTAGATGATCTCATTAGTTCAGGAGTCATTGGTCTTATTGATGCTATAGAAAAGTACGATCCTTCTAGAGACAATAAGTTTAAAACTTATGCAGAATTTCGTATTAGAGGTGCTATTTTAGATGATCTAAGAGCTCAAGATTGGGTTCCTAGATCGATTCGAGAAAAATCAAAAGTACTCGAAAAGTGTTATTCTAGATTAGAGCGACAATTAGGAAGACAAGCAACAGATGAAGAAATTTGTAGTGAATTAAAAATTTCTCAAGAAGAGTATTACGAGCTTTTGAATGAAGTGAGAAGTGTTTCCTTGCTCTCTTATGATGATTTGTCTCATTTCACTTCAACAGAAAAAGAATCAATTCATGGAATTGATTCTGATGATTCTAAAAATGCTACTCCTTTTCATGAAATGAACACTGCTCATTTGAAGCAAGTTTTATCTCATGCAATACAAGATCTTCCAGAAAAACAAAGATTAGTGCTTTCTTTGTATTATTATGAAGACCTTAATTTAAAAGAAATAGGAAAAATTTTAGATGTAACAGAATCAAGAGTCAGTCAATTGCATACTCAAGCTGTTTTAAAGCTGAAAAATAAATTAAAAAATTATTCTGATGATTTTAAGAATATTTTTTCTTGATACAACGGTACTTTTTTTCTATGTTAATGTTTTTATTTTTTTTATTATTAAACTTATGTTTTCTTCTTCTTCCTCTGAAATGATAAATTTTAGATTTGATCGAAAATGATAAGATTCTTTTGAAAGAATAGGACTTGTTCTTTCATTTTGACAGAAAGCAACTTTTACTTTTAATTTTAATGAAATAGGATCTGATAAGTGCAATAAGAATTCTTCGCCAACAGGTAGCGCGCACAGAGAAAATAAGCCTAATCCAGAAAGTGAAATATCATTGAGTAAAATTCTGACTTTTTGTCTTTCTTGTAATTTGCTCTCTGATAAAGGTTCTAATGAACCACAAATTCTTTTTAAATGAACTGATTCTTGGTGGTCGTTTTTTTTTCTTTGAGCTGCATTTTTAGCTCGATTAGCGGTAGAAGTAGGCATGCTTACCATTGTATTTTTTTATTATAAAAAATCAACTTTTTAAGATCATTGGATGTCATTTTGAGTCCTTGATGAGAAGAGATCAAATACTTGATAAAATCTAAAAAAATGATTTTGGATGAGATTCATGATGTCAGAAAAAGGGCATATGGTTTTTATCTGTATTTTTTATGATGCGATGAAAATACAATCAAAAAACTATTAGTTGGATGCACAGATGTAGGATGACTCGCAAAAAAAATAGAGAGCGTCAGGATCAGCAAGTGATCACGAAGTTTTCAACAGGTTAGAACATTTGATCTTGCATTGCGTTTTTGATTTTTAATTTCAGATTCGTCCATCTTTTTTCTTTTTGTTTGGTCTTAATTGCAATAGCGAGTGCTTTTTTTTGTCCAATTAAAATCACTAATTTTTTTCCTCGTGTAATTCCTGTATAAATTAAGTTTTTTTTAAGCATCATATAGTGTTGCGTGACAACAGGAATGATAACTACTGGATATTCAGAGCCTTGTGATTTATGAATGGTTACCGTGTAAGCAGGCTGTAAAATATCAAGTTCGTTAAAATCGAAAATCACCTCTTTTTTATCAATATTAATTAAGCATTCTTGTTCTTGAAAATCTATTTCTTGAATATATCCTATGTCACCGTTAAAAACTTCTTTGTCATAATCGTTTTGAATCACCATAATTTTGTCCCCGATAGAAAATATATAACCAAAGCGCTCTACTTTTCGAATGGGATCAGGATTGAGTTCTTTTTGAAGGGTTACATTTAAATTACGTGCACCTAAAGTTCCACGGAGCATGGGACAAAGTACTTGGATCTCTGTTACAGGATTAAAGCCAAATTTTTCAGGTATTCGTTTTTTCACAAGATCAACAATTTTTAAAACAGTACTATCAGGATCATCAGAAGGAATAAAAAAAAAGTCCGATTTTTTATCATGAACGAGATTAGGCAATCGACCTGTATTAATTTGATGTGCTGCTTGTATAATTTTACTTTGTGCTGCTTGACGAAAGATTTCAGTTAATTTCACTGTTGGAAATTGCGCTGATTCAATGAGATCTGCTAATACCGTGCCTGGACCGACTGAAGGTAATTGATCTACATCACCTATGATAATAATGGCAGTTTTTTCAGAAACTGCTTTGAGTAGAGAATGCATGAGTTGAATATCGATCATAGAGGCTTCATCGACGAGAAGAAGTCCAATAGGAAGTGGATTGTCTCGATCATAGGTAAATTTTCTTTTTCTCGGGTCAAATCCTAGGGTACGATGAATTGTTTTTGCTTCAATACCGGTACATTCTGTGAGTCTTTTAGCAGCTCGTCCTGTCGGAGAGCAAAGAGCCATGGAGACATTTTTGACTTTTAAAAGAGTAACTATAGATTGGGTGAGCGTACTTTTTCCTGTCCCGGGTCCTCCCGTGATTAATGTGATTTTAGAGGACAAAGCAGTGCTTACGGCTTTTTTTTGTAAATCAGCAAGTTTGATACCAATTTTTTCTTCGACCCATGGAATGGCTTTTTCCATAGCGATACGCTCCCAGGGTAGGGGAGCCTGATTAATGCGTTTGAGCAGTCGTGCTATTTCATTTTCGCAACGACAAATAGGGGCAGGATACAAACAGTTTTCATTTTCAATGAATTCAGCGATGAATTGACCCTCGTTCAGTTGAGCTTTTATGGCTTCTTGTAAAATCGTTGGTTCAATTTTTAAAAGTTCCGAGGCTTCTTGCAGAAGGTTAACTTCTGGATAAGCACAGCTTCCTTCTTGAACGCGTTGCATGAGTACATAAGCAATGCCTGCTTTGGCTCTGATCAGGGAATTTTTATCAATGCCCAATTTTTCAGCAATCATATCAGCTGATTGAAATCCTATGCCATGGATATCTTGAGCAAGTTGGTACGGATTAGCTCGCACACGATTGACCGAGGATTCTCCATAAGTTTTAAAAATGCGCATTGCTTTGGAAGTGGATATCCCATGCCCTTGCAAAAAAACCATGATAGAGCGAATGGTTTTTTGATCTTGCCATGCGGATACGATGAGTTCTATTCGCTTAGGTCCGATGCCTTCTACCCTATTCAATTTTTCTGGATTTTTTTCAATAATGTCAAAAACATCAAATCCAAAGGCTTCTACTAGTTTTTTTGACAAATAAGGTCCGATGCCTTTGACACTTCCAGAACCCAGGTATTTTTCAATTCCTTTTAAGCTTGAGGGTGGAATGGTTTGAATAGATTTTGCTTTAAATTGACGACCATATTCTTTCGTTTGAATCCACTGTCCGAAAGAGGTCATACTTTCACCGGGTGAGATAGAAGAGACAAAGCCCACAACGGTGATCAGATCTCGGTTTCCTTTGACTTGGACTTTGAGAACGCTGTATCCCGATTCCTCATTGTGAAAAGTCACGCGCTCAATGATACCCTCAAGTTTCAGTACAGGAGATTCTTGAATGGAGGCCTCTTGAAAAGACATGTATTGCCATGAATACCATGGTTGTGCTTTTTTCGGCAAGAGATCCTGGTTGCATTTTTTCAAAATGCAAGCATTTTACGATATACTTCATGAATTTCAAGTACTTAGACCGATTTTTTCTATCCTGCTTGGTTCCTCGTTATTGAAAAATCTGCGCCTTCTACGAGGAGGAACTCAAAAGCCATTGCTCGTGTTAGAGAAAGTTCAGAAGGGAAGGGTTCCATGATCAAGTCATTGATTCTCTGGTATAAATCTTTAAAATTGCGTGCATACTTGTTTTTTCCTCGATCCCTGGATATTTCATTTTTTCAAAAAATCAGCGTTTTTTTTAGATTCACTGCCTGATTCAGTCACTATTTTTACTCTTTCTCTTTTGTCTGAAGGGATAAAACCAAAGGCATTGGTCAGTAGCGCGTTTCTAGCTAAGTCTTTTGAGACTTACGTTACTTCAATTGAAGCGTAAATTTAAGTGTTCTTTGTGCGATTCCTGGGTAACCCCATTTTTGCAAAAAATCGGGATATTTTCTCATAAGTTCAAAATTAATAGAATTGTCTGCCTCTTTGGTCTAAATGAATTATGCGAAATTTACCTTTTTTAATAAGATTATGATTAATGTCATTGACATAACCATAAAAGAAGTTATTTGTGATAGGTTGATGTAAATTTGTTAATAAATACATATGTTTTTTTTATTAAAGGCGGATGAGCTTGTTTTGGATCATGTTCAGATAT
>DAISZI010000025.1:0-11280 GCA_036824885.1 Oligoflexia bacterium | reverse complement strand
CCTATGCGGGTATAAGACGTAGTAAGCCTCGCTCCACATAATTTCTCAATTAAGATGTAAGCCTCTTCTCGCTGATGAAATCCATACAAAAAAAAAGAAAACGCCCCTAAGTCCACCGCATTGATTCCAATGCAGATTAAATGATCTGTAATGCGAGCAAGCTCACAGCAAATCATACGAATCCAAATACAACGCTCAGGCAGCTCAATGCCCATGAGTTTTTCAACGGACATCGCATAAACTACATTGTTGATTAAAGCCGAGCAGTAATTCAAACGATCAGTATAAACAATGAAATTATGGTAGGTGCGATTCTCTCCTAATTTTTCTTTCGCTCGATGTGTAAATCCAAATTCACAGTAGGACTTCTCAATCGTCTCCCCTTGAAGCTCAGCCACCATCCTCAAAGCTCCGTGCATCGCAGGATGCGTCGGCCCAATATTCACCAAAATACGTTCATCGGAAGCATTACCCCAAAGATCATCCGGATCTTCTTTTGACCAATCTACTACTTTCATTTTTGCCTTCCTGCTTACTTCAACCAACTTGGATCAATGGATTGAGAATCGGTAAAAATCTGAAACCCCTTCAACGCATAGTCCTTGCGTAAAGGATGACCTACCCAGCGCTGATCCATCAAAATTCTTCTTAAATCAGGATGTCCCTCAAAAACAATGCCAAACATATCATAGACTTCTCTTTCAGCCCAATTAGCTCCTGCCCAAAGAGGCACGGACGTTGGAACCGTCTCCCCTTCTGCCACTCGAACCTTGATCCGAATCCTCAGCTTGGAAATCTGAGAAAAAAGCTGGTACACCACTTCGAACCGCCAAGGCAACCCTTCTTCTTGTTCATCCGTTGCCGTGATATCCGACAAAAAGCTATACCTACATTCCCTCTCCTTCAAAAACCGCAAGACTTCTAACAAATGCTTCTTCTCAAGATAGATGACCGGCACATCCACTGGAAAATCCCCCGGCATACGAACCTCAAGAATGGACTCTCCAAAAGCCTCTTTCAACTCCATGACCTGACTTTGCCAAAGCTCAATATGTTCTAACAAAAGAACTCCTTCCTATGCCTGCTTCGCCGCTAAAAGCCGCTTCTGACTATGAGTCTCACCTGCTGCAACCATCCTCTGAAGAGCAAGCAGCGCATGGATCACTCCTTCCGGAGCCGGAGGACAACCTGGAACGTAAACATCCACAGGGATCAAAGTATCAATGCCTTGAAGCACACTATAAACATTGAAAATACCCCCCGAGGAGGCACAAGCCCCAAAAGACATCACAAATTTAGGATCGCTCATTTGATCGTAAACCATCTTCAAAATGGGGGCCATTTTCAAATTAATAATACCTGCAACGATCAAAAGATCACTTTGCCTAGGAGAGAACCTCACCACTTCTGCGCCAAATCGAGACATATCATAGTCAGAACACAAAGTAGCCATCATCTCAATCCCACAGCAACTGGTTCCAAAAGGAAGCGGCCATAAAGAATGCTTCCTTCCCCAATTGACAAAAGCGTCCAACTTCGTCGTAAAAAAACTAGAAGATCCATCTTTACTCATGCTACTCCCACTCCAACAGCCCTTTTTTTAAAAGATACCAGTACCCTATGCCTAAAATGAACATGAACAGCACCATCTCCCAGAAAATCCATGGATGCACACCCAGAAATTTCTTATAGACAATCGCCCAAGGGAAAAAAAACACACCTTCAATGTCAAAAAGCAAAAATAAAATGGCCACCCCATAAAATCTGACAGAAAATCTCTGCTCATTCAGATCTAACGAGGGCACCCCACACTCAAAAGGCATGTTCTTACGAGGATGACTGATTCCCGCGCCCAAAAAGCTTGAAAGCGCTAAAATGACAACTCCTACAGTTAATCCAATCACCATCAAAATAAAAACTGGCAGATAAGTCATGCTTCTTTATATAACGCTTGAAGCACGGTGCTGCCAGAAAATAAAGACAAAAAACACCAGACTATTTTTATATACTACCAAAAAGTAAAACTTATCGATTGACTTATCCAGGTGAAAACAAAATCCGCAAAAACGCCTACCAAAATCATAGGCACCAAGAGACTCATGAAGAAGGGCTTTTTAGAAAAAACCGTTCGAACCGGCAAAAGATGCGCCTCTGAAAAGCCCCCCATGAGCTGATAAACTAATCTTGTCACTGCAATCATCCCCACCACCATCGAAAAAATCGCGATGACCACAAGCTCAGGTTTCTGATGCTTCCACGCAACAGCCATTAAGGTGAATTTTCCAATAAATCCAGGCATGGGTGGACTTCCCACAAAACAAAGCAAAAAGATCACGAGACAAACACATTCAGGAACCGCCCTTTTGAACATCCCCCTAAAAGCGTCTAATCGATCCGACGACAATTCTTCCAATAAAAAGGTAATTAAATAAAAAATGCCAATTAAACTGAGAAAATCTATCAATAGATTATACAAAATAGCAGCAATACCCAGCTCATCAAGCACCAAAAACCCCATCAACAAAAAACCCGTCTCGGATACCACTAAATACCCAAGCATCTGTTTCACATTTTTTTGACAAACGGCCATCCAGGCGCCTAAGAACATCGTAAACCCTGAAACTAACGCTACAATCTGTGTCCAATCCACACCATGAACGATCTTCCACTGACGATCCAATTCGGAACTTTGAGCAAAAACTACAATCAAAAAACGAATCATCAGAGCAAAACCCGCTCCCCGAAATCCCACCGATAAAAAAGACGAAACCGGCGTCAAACACCCCTCTAAAAGATCAGGCAACAAAGCCTGCATAGGAAAAGCTCCAATTTGAATACAAAAACTCAAAAAACTAAACATAAAAGCAATGAGCAAGACTTCAGAAGAAATAGTCGATCTTACGATCACTTCATGAATCTCATAAATACTGAATGCATGGGTTGCCAGAAACAAAATAGCAAAGGCATAAAGCAGCAATCCTATTTCAATAGCCGAAAAAATAAGCTTTTTAATAGAAACCTGAGTAGAAAGCTTCGAACGTTTTCCAACAGCCAACAAAAAATGAGCCATTAAATTCAAAAAAAGTACGGATAAAAAAATGAGAATCAAATGGGAAGCAGAAGCAACAAAACACATAGCAAGCGTTGCCGATAAAATCAAAATACAACAATCAATTTTTGTTGAACTTTTGATACTTTTCGTATGCGATAAAGCCACAATCGTAAGCATCGCAAGTAAAATGAAAAAAAGTTTAAAAAACAAAGAAAATGCATCAATCGATAAAGTCCCTCCGAAAACCAAAGCAGCTTCAGTTCGATAAGACAAAAGTGTTTGCAAAAAAGCTCCTGCCAACCCTAAAAGAGAAATCATGACAATTAACCTGTTTTTTTCATGATAATGAGTAATCTCTGCTAAAATGATCAGAAAAACTGTCAATGCCAAAAGAATTTCAGGCATAATGAAAAAAAAATCACTCATGAAAAACTCCTTCAGTGAATCATCGAAAGAAGCATAATAACCGTAGGTCTAATAAAATCCAAAAGAGGCTTCGGATAAAAACCAAAGAATAAAAGACTTAAGACGATAGGTAAAAAATAAGCCTTTTCTCGAAATTCAAGATCTTGAAATGGCTTCATATGGCTTTGCCCTAAAAATACAAAGCGATACATCATCAATAAATAATAAGATGTTAATAAAAAGGCACTTCCAGCCACCAAAATACTGAAAGGATGAGCGGCATAACTTCCGACCATCACCAAAGAATGGCTCACAAAACCTGCGAATCCTGGAAAGCCCAACAAAGAAGCAATGACAATGCCAGCTACCATAGAAAGAACCGGAGCTTGAACAAGAATTCCTCCTAATAATTTCTCGCCTTTTTCGTTGGAAAAAACACCCTGCTCGGTTCGATCCACAATCACTCCAGAAAAAAGCCCAAAACCTGCAATGGCTAATCCAAATACAAGCTGCTGATAAATGCCTCCGATCACTCCAGCAAGATCCAAAGAACCAAGCCCCATCAACACCAAACCTATTTCTCCCAAACATACAAAAGCAAGTAAGCAATTCAAACTTCTCTGTGCAAAAGCGCAAAGTCCTCCCATAATCAAATTCACCATCCCCATCCCAATAATCAAAAAAGAATAATCTTTTAAGAGATCAGGAAATAAAAAATAAGAAGCTCGAGCAAAAATATAAAGAGCTACAGGGATCATGCCTCCTGCAAACGCTACAAATACCGACGGACAGGCCTGCTGTGCCATTTCCTTAAACCATCCGTGAATAGGCCAAATAGGCACTCGTAAAGAAAGCCCAGCACTCATCAGAAAAAAAGCAACATGAGAAACAGAAAAATCACTTTCTAAAAAAACAAAAGTCTTACCCCCTAAAACACCCCCCATCAAGCGCTTTAAAGAAAAACTATGAGGCTCTACGGAGTAGTAAATGAGAACTAAAGCTGCAAAAAAAAGAAAATTCCCTAAAGACGAAACCACCATCGATCGAAAAGCTACTTTTTCTCGTTGGGCCCCACCCCAAATACCTGCTAAAAAATAAAAAGGAAGAGAGCTTAAGCCCCAAAAAAAAAATTGTAAAAACAAATCTTGAGCGCAAGTAGCTCCTATCAAAGCAGACTGCAAAATCAAAAATAAAGCATGCATTCCACGCATACCCACTTTCTGATTCCATTCAGAAGCAATGAGCACCGGAAATAACAAAGCAATTAAAAGAACGATCAAGACATTCAAACCATCCACGCCCATATCGTAATTCACTGCACAAGACACCATCCAAACAAAAGATTCCCACGCCTGAAGATTCGCCTGATTCGTTTGCATCGAAAAAATCAAAATTATCGCACAAATACTCGAAGCCAAACTAGATGCAAGCGATAACCAAACTGTCTGAGCACGAGGCAGACAAGCAATGCACAAAACGCCCAAAAAAGGAAAAAAAATCATCAAACTAATTAAATGTTCACTCATACCGCCTCAAAGCCTAGTCAAAAAATGCAATAGCAAAGCAAAACCTGATGCTAAAGCAAAAAACAAACACCAACGCGCATCTGCTGTCTGCATTAACTGCAAAGTTTTTCCTGGAATAGCAACAGACTTCCTTAAACCTTCTTCTAAAGCTTGCGTGAAATAAAAATCGAATTTCAGTACTAACCGTGAAAGCATCTGAAAAAAATCCAGCAACTTTCTAGCAAGCACTTCACTTCTGAGATTCTTCTCAATGACTATCTCAGAAAAATACGCCACTTGCATCATCATACGCTTGCAATACTCCGACAAACCAAAAATAGCATACCCATTACGAATGAGATGCGTTGTCTGAGGGAAAGATTCAAAAACACGATTCCAAACTTCTTCTTTTCGTCGATTCATCCAATAAGCAGCAAAAAAAGTTAAAACTAAACCCCCTCCATAACAACTTAAAATAGAAAAAAAATCAGAAGATCGTTCAAACTCAGATTTCTCAAAAAGAAAAAAATCATAGAGTAAAGAACCAAAAACACGATCTGGATTTCCTATCAACATTTCTCCACTGAGGGTTCCATCCCAAAGCAAATTAGTCGATAACAGTAAAAACAAGAAAATGCATAAAATCTGCAAGTAAGAAACTCGACACTGATGTACTTGAGACAACACTTTCCAAAAAAGCTTCCAACCCAAAAAACCAAAGGAAAAAAAAACGAGGAAAAAAATAAAAAAAGAGCTACTACTTAAAATCCAACGAAGTCCTCCAATACTAGAAACAAATCCAAATCCACCTGTTCCAGAAACCATAGCAATGCCTAAAAAAAACTTCATCCAAAAGCAATGATGATTCGAACTATGGGATTCAGAAATCTCAGCAAGCACGCAAGAAAAAATTAAAGCAACCATGCTTAATCCTATCAGAAAAGACAATGCTGCTGCACAACCACTGAAAGCTAATAAAGTAAAAGCAACGGAAAATCCCGATGCAATCCAAGCTGTAAGACTCAAAACACATTGATTCTGAAATAATCCAATGGATATAAGAATCATAGAAGAACATAAACTCATCCAACCTAAAACAGGGAATAATCCTATCTTCACTAAATAAGGATAAAATCGTACTAAAAGCACAAAAGAAGCCCAACCAGGCAAAAGCTGACTCAAAAGAGTTCGCACAGGAAGTAAGAACTTTACACCTCCGCTCAACCAACTCAGCCAAGAAAAAGGCTGCATCAACAAGAAAAGTCCCGCAACTAAAAGCAATCCTCCTGCCCAGGAAGAAGAAAGCTCTGCCTGCCATTGAGACACCTGCTGCAAAATCAACCCAGGCTCAGTTGCAATAAGAACACAAGATCCTAATAGAGCAAGCAATAACCCCAAAGAACGCCCCCAAAGATCACTCGTGACTTCTGGAAGACTATTTCTATGCAAACTCAGAGCAATAAAATGACCCACTAACGTAAGCATGATCCCAAAAAAACAAACCCAAGGTGTGAGCGAACACCAAGCAAGCACTACACCTGAAATTGAAATAGCAAGCGCTGCATACAAAACAGAGGTAGCAAACTGCGAAAAACTCAAAATAAAAATACTTGCCACGAGCACCCAAAAGGCACTCAAAATCACTCCTAAAGGATCTTCGAAAATCCCCATTTGAATAGCATTTGAATCCGTTTTAGGCAGAATCCACTCGAAAATCCAAGTTTTAACCGTAAAATTCTGCTGAAATAAAAAACCACTGTCAATTTCTAGTCCCGCAATCAAAGCAAGAAACCCAAAACCTATCAACAAAAGACCTTTTCCAGGGGTATGCTCGCCCCATTTCCACACCAAAATTCCTAAACTTGCTAAAAAACAAATCGCATAAATGGTAAAAGTAGGATGTTGTTCCAGTAAACTCAGCATCGCTTCTTCCCTTATTTGAGATATCTATGCTTAAAAATAAAAACACGCATCGAAAGCGTAAATCCTGTCACCAATTGAGCAATACCTCCCAAAATAATAAAAAAACCAAAAACATGCCCTTGTACAGGCACTTGCGTCACAATGCCCGAATAAACTAAGAGCACAGATGCTCCTAAGATCAAAAGCTGCATTCCAATAAGAATTTTCAATAAGCTCTTTCCAATGACCATACCAGCAATGCCTAAGCTTCCTAAAATAGCAGATAACCAAATCATGAAGCATCCTCCTTGTCTGAGCAAGCAATCACACTGCTTCCTACCAGAGTAATCAGCATCAAAACACCCAGTAACTGAAGCGATAAAAGATACTCTTGAGTCAAAACACGTCCTATTAAATTTAAATCATTTTCTCCTGAATAAGGGAGCTCTTGCGGCAAAAAAACTATTTTTTTTACACAAAAAACTACAGTACCTACAAATGCTGCTCCTAAAAACCAAGCAAGCACCGTCAGCAAGCAATGCTCACGAAATTTTTGAAATTTAAAGGTATGGATTTTTTTATGGTAGGGAAGCCTGAATTTTTTATCTGCATAAAACTCACCTGATACCACAGAAAAAAAAATAAAATTCATCGTCGCCAAAGTAGATACGATCCATTGAATCACAGCAACCCATTCAGCGCCCAGTATCAAATAAATACTCCCTACCCCAAGTCCTGTCACCCAAAAAGCAAAAACAACATGCCTTCGATTTTCAAGAAAGCTTGCTAAAAAAGCCGCTACCAAGACCAATCCTATCAGGCACTCTAACACCTCATCAACCTCCCTGCGTCTCACTGAGCTGCCTGAGCATCGCCCATTTTGATTTTTGCTCTTCCGTTACATAACCTCTTCCAAAACTTGCTACAAGATCCTTCACTTCATACGCCGCAGCTTCATACTGACGAGTATGAACGAGAGAATTAGGATGACATACCGAAACACAAAGCCCACAAAAAAGACATTGAGAAAAATCAATGTCAAACACAGAAACCCATATTTTATTAATATGAGCCACTTCTTCTTCAACACGAATGCACCGCGCAGGACAAACTTCGGCACATTCTCGGCAACCCGTACAACGATCAATATCATTAAAAAGCAATCCTCGACTTCTCAAAGGAAGATCATCTGCTGTTTTTGACGAAATAGGATCAGGATACCCTTCTGTAACTTCCTTATGTAACTCTCCCAACCGAAAAACATAAGGCAAGACGGTCATGCAAGAACTGACAACGGAACGAGTCGATCGCAAAAGACTTCCAAGGTAGCTTCCCATCGCTGAAAACACAGAATCCTGCATCAAAAAACCACCCAACTCTCCCAAAGAGCCGCTCCCATCAAAGCCACAAGTGCAAAAGGACTTAAAACCCTCCAGGCAAAATCTGTCATCTGATCCACTCGACTACGAGGATTAGCAGACGCAATCCAAATCACCGCTAACATCACAACAAAGGTCTTACTCATCAACCAAAAAAACTCCATCAAGCTCACTAAAATCTTCGCTTCCATCGCCTCCAAAACCTGCACCAACGCATCAGGCAATGACCATGCCCCTAAAAACAAAACAACGGTAACCATAGACCAACTCAAAAATCCATAAAACTTGCTCAATTGAAACAAAAGCCATCGCCTACCACTGAGATGAGAGACCACACCTCCATCAATTTCCGAGGGAAACTGACTTCCCTCCAACGGAGGCAACCCCAAAATAATCAATCCACTGATGATAAATACTAAAAAAGCAATCAACTGAAAAGGACTCGTCAAGCAGGTCCAAGACCAAGGATAAAACCCCTGAGCACTTGCCAAAAGCTTCCAACGAAACCCCCCAGTGTGGATACCCACGCATAAAAAAGCAATGAATGCTGGAAAAACTCCAGAAAACACCTGACCTACTACTCGAATGCCCCCCAGCCACCCTGCAATCGTTGCTTGATTCAACCCTAAAAGTAAACTGCCGAGCGCAAGCACTAAAGCTGAAAAAAAAGGTAAAAAAGAACTCATCTCGGTATCCATCAGTAAAGCAGAGCCCAAAGGTAACGCAGCTAAAGAGGCATACACTGCCATCGCCTGAAAACTCCCCCAAACAGAATCCTCCCAACTCCAATCCCAAGCAGACCGCTTTTGCAAAAGCTTCAATAAATCCGCAAAAGGCTGAAGCATACCTAAAAATCCTGTCCTATGAGGACCCACCCTGGCTTGCAAACGAGCGCTCAACTTCCGATCACAGTACGAGATCAAAGCCGCTGACGGCAAAAGCACTAAGCTATAAATAAAGAATAATATGAGTATATTGCTTAAAAAACCAGTCCCCAACCCTGCTATCATCGGTCTACCTCAGCAATACCAATATCTAAACTTGCCAATACCAAAGGAAGGTCTTCACTGCTTAAGCCCTCGCACAACGCAGGAAGCACCATCAAATGCCCGACCGATGGAGGTCGAAAATGCACCCGTAGGGGACTTGAAGATCCATCAGAAACTAAATGACATCCCAATACTCCCCGAGCGCTTTCTATACGGACATAAGCCTCTCCCGCGGGAACAGATTTTAAATGAGCGTATCCTTCCTGCAAATACTCACCGCTTGGCACAGTCTCTATGAGCTGCTTGAGAATTTCAGCACTTTGAGCCATCTCTTCCAACCGAACGACCACGCGATCATGAACATCCCCCAAAAAACCACGAATACCCGTTCCCACAGGAATAGCAAAATCGAGCATCTCATAACCCATCAAAGCATTTTGCTTACGCACATCCCAGGAAAAACCGGAAGCCCGTGCATTCGGACCCGTCACACCACAACCCAGCACCCATTCTGGCTTTAAAACCCCCAAACACAAAGTACGATTTAAAAAGCGATCATTGAAAATAAATAAATCGTTGTATTCTCTCATACGAATATGAACGTTATCACAAATCTCAAGCACTCTTTCTAAAAAACCCTCCGTCATATCCGTACAAACACCCCCAAAACGTAAAAAATTTAAAGAAAATCGAGCACCTGTTAAAAGCTCAAACAAGTCCAAAATTTTTTCTCGATCTCGAAGCAGGTAATGCAAAATCACTTCAGAATGCACCGTCTTGGCAATACGCACCAAAAAGGCCAAATGAGAAACAATCCGACTCAATTCTGCTAAAATCATACGAACAAATTGCGCTCGTGCAGGAACACAAAGACCCATCACCTCTTCCACAGCCATACAAAAAACTAACTCTCCAAAAATAGCAGCTTCAGGATCTAAATGATCAGCATAAACCATCGCTGCTTGCCAAGACCGGGTTTCCATGATTTTTTCAATTCCCTTATACAAAAAGCCAGTCTCAACCTCGCATTGCACAATCGTATCCACATTCAATTTCAGACGAAGCACCATAGGTGCCGGCAAACACGCATGGTACGGACCCAGCTTCCAATCAATCCATTCCAACCCTTCAATCACGTGAACGCTCCAGGTAGGGCTCCCTTTCTCAAAACAAATCCCTGATATTCAGGTAAAAAACGAGGCCCCACAGGCAACCCTAGAAAACGTATTCCAAACATTTCCTGCATCTCACGCTCCATAGGTTCAGCCATAGGCCAAACAGACACCACCGAATCCACCTCAACCCAAGCTTCAGAAGCAGCAGGAATCAACGAAATTCTCAGAATTAATTGCTCTTGAGTCTGATACGATCGAAGAAAATAAGTTCCCACTAACACTTTTTCAAACTCCGCAACAGAAAGATGCTCAAGCAAATCCAACTGCAATTCTGAATCTTGCTTCAAAAAAGTACAAAGTCGAAGCAAGGATTGCACCTCAATCCAAAGAGAAAGTGGCCCTTCTCGACCAAATCGACGTATTTCAACGGCACTCGTAGGCAGTATTTCATGGATTTTAGAAAGAAGTTGATGCTTGTCCACAAATCTTTTCCTGAAGCGTAATAATTCCATTCATAATAGCCTCCGGTCGAGGAGGACAACCCGGCACATAAACGTCCACGGGAATAATCTGACTTACCTTTTGCAATTTAAAAAAATTAGCTTCTTGATAAAAAGCACTGGCACCATTCACACAGGCTCCCAAAGCCAGTACATACCTGGGAGTAAGCATGGACTCATAAAAATCTTTTAAATGAGAAGAAGCCTTCTCAGAAACAAGACCACTGACAATCAAAAGATCCGCTTGCTTGGGATCTGACTGAGGCACACAACCAAATCGCTCCAAATCATACCGACAACCCATGAGATTCATCACCTCATCCGCACAACAACCCGATCCCGTGTAAACATACCAAAGAGACCGAGAACGGGCCCACGCAAGCAATCGACTCAAAGTACTTGCATAAAAACGCGCACCTAACATGCGGGTAAC
>DAISZI010000269.1:0-2641 GCA_036824885.1 Oligoflexia bacterium | reverse complement strand
AAGCTTTCCGAAGGTGTAAAGGAATACTTTCATGAGGCGTTATGCGAGGGGCTTGATTCCAAAGCGATTCAAGATCGTAATAGTCCCTCAAAGCATCTAGAAAAATATGCACAACCACATCTCCCAAATCCATGAGAACCCATCGGCTTTCTGCCGTTCCTTCATGATGCAGGGGAGGCATTTTAAGCTCACGCAATTGCTTCTGAATGCCTTCGAAGATAGCGTATACCTGTCGGTCAGAAAGTCCGCTACAAATCACAAAGTAATCAGTAAAGTGGGAAAGTTCGCTAAGATCTAAAATTCTCACATTCTCAGCTTTTTTCTCCCAAGCAATTCGAGCGCATAAAAGCGCTTTGCTTCGAGCAGAATCTATCATGGGTACATGCTACTATAAAGTGCATGCTTTTTCAAATAAGTATCGACTTCTGACAGCAGTGTGTGAGGGGGAGGGGTCCCCTTTTGAGATAAAAAATGCCGAATCTCTGTAGAAGAACACTGGGTTGCTTGAGTTGAAGTCAGATGAAAACAAGTCTTCGCAGATCTCAGGTTCACCCAGTAACGGGGAGCTATTTCCTTGATCAGTGCTTGTTCTTGCCAGTCTTGGAGGGTTTGTCTTGCTTTTGCTAGGCCATGAGGCTTTCTGCCTAAAACAATCCAATGGCAAAGATCTAAAATTTCAGGAAAACGGTGCCACTTCGGAAGGTAGGTGAGCTGATCGCTTCCCAGCACAAAAGCAAGGTTTAAGTTTTTCTCTTGAAGCCTTTTTAAGGTATCAAAAGAATAGCTGGGGGTTTGAGGAAATGAAGAGGCACGGTCCAATTCCTGAAAGTCCAGTTGAATTCTTTGAGCAAGAAGGGGTTCTGTAAAGGTGAAATTCAATCGGCAGAGCTCAGCTCGGTCTTGGATCGATAAAAAAGTCTTTTTGTGAGGAGGACTTCCTGTAGGAATGACGAGGACATTTTCGACTCCGGGACTTTCTAACAGTCCTAAAACCGCTTCTCGATGGCCTAGGTGGGGAGGGTCAAATCGACCGCCAAAAATAGCTGTAGTACTTTTCCAATGAGGTAAGGCATTCATGCGCGGCGCAAACTAGGATGATCCGGAAGAAGCTTGGGAGTAGGCGGTGTGTCTTCAGCTAGATGCTTGCCAAGTGCTTCCATGAGTGTTTCTACTCCGTGTCCATGAAGGCCCGAGATCATCCAGGGTTCTTGAGGGTGCCAGGGAGCTGATCGCAACAAATCGAAAACTTTGCGAATTTCTGATTGAATCTCTTCTTTTTTTTCAGGATGGTCAAGGAGATCCAGTTTGGTCATCACAAGAAACTCTGTTTTTTTTAAAAGTTCTGGCTGAAAAAGCTCCATTTCTTTGCGTAAGGTCTGATAAGCCTGAGCGATTTGATCCAGGTTTTCCTTTCTTTCAGGCGTCTCCCAGGTCTCCCAAAGAGATTTCCCGTCCACAAGGTGAAGGAATACCTTCGTTCTTTCCAGGTGCTTTAAAAAACGATGACCCAAGCCACGGCCTCGATGAGCTCCTTCGAGAAGTCCTGGAATATCCGCAATGACTAAAGGTATCTCTTGGGAAACCACCCCCAAATGTGCTTTTCTCGTAGTAAAAGGGTAATTTGCCACTTTTGGTCTCGCATGACTGATACGTCGAATCAGGGTGGATTTTCCCGCATTCGGAAACCCTACTAAAGCCGCATCCGCTAAAAGCTTTAATTCTAAAAGAAGCTCTCGGTTTTCTCCCGGTTCTCCAGGTTGAGAAAATCTAGGCGCCTGATGTGTAGCACTGGCAAAGTGAGCATTTCCCTTGCCTCCGCGACCTCCGACTAAAGCTACCCATGTCTGTTGATCTTCTACCAGGTCTACGAGTACTTCTTTGGTCTCTGCATCTCGAATCAAAGTTCCACAAGGAACCTTCAGAAATACCGACGCTCCACTATGGCCTGTCTTGTTCGCACCTGAACCGGGTTGTCCATTTTTGGCATGGTACACCCCTCGATAACGGATATCTTGAAGCGTGCTGAGTTTCTCAGAAGCAACAAAAACCACATCTCCGCCCTTGCCTCCTGATCCTCCGTTCGGTCCTCCCCGAGGGACAAAAGCCTCCCTCCGAAAGCTTACGCAACCGGGACCACCGTGACCACTTGAGACGCGTATTCGAGCTTCATCAATAAAACGCAAAGAAAAAAATCCAATTTAGGCTGAAAGAGGAACGATGGAGACCTGCTTGCGACGACGATCATAGTGTTCAAAGCAGACTGTCCCTTCCACTAAAGCGTACAAGGTAAAATCGCGGCCTAAGCCTACATTTCGTCCCGGATGAAACTTGGTTCCTGTTTGTCGTACCAAAATCTCACCGATACCTACTTTTTGACCTCCAAATCGCTTGACTCCTCGCATTTTAGGGTTGCTGTCACGACCATTTTTAGAACTTCCACCTGCTTTTTTATGGGCCATTGCTTCTCCTTAAGGGTTTTGGATTGCCTGTAAGCGTCTTCGTTTTTTAGATCCCAAAACAGGAGCATGCGAAGGGGCTCCCTTGGGTTTCAAATGGGACTGAAATTGTCTTGAGCTTTCCAGTTTTTGTTCAGGGCTCAATGCTACACGCGTGCCTTGTCCATTATCAATCGCAGTTATTA
>DAISZI010000268.1:0-2651 GCA_036824885.1 Oligoflexia bacterium | reverse complement strand
TGCGGTTAGGGGTTCAAGCGCCGCAGGAGACGAAGATTCATCGGGAGGAGATTTACGCAGCGATTCAAGAGCAAAATAAAAAAGCGGCACAAACAGTTTTTGTGCCTGGTCAGGTCGTCAGAGTGTTGAAGGGTTCTTAGACGGTGCTAGTGAAAACGAAGTACTTTGGAATGCTTGAAGTTGAAGAGAAAGAGGTTCTTAAGATTCCGAATGGGATCTTAGGTTTCCCTGAAGATCGGGATTTTTGTTTAGTAGATTCAGGGGATGAGACATTCATCATTTGGCTTCAGTCTTTAAACCATGTAGATATGGTTTTGCCCCTGCTTGAGCCTAAGCTTTTTAAGCCTGATTATACCGTGAAGCTTTCTCCTTCTGAGTGTGCCAAGTTAGAATTAGAAAGTGTCCATGCAGCAGCGGTTTTTGCGATTTTGACCATTCCTGAGTGCATTGAGTCGATGTCTGCTAATTTAAAAGCGCCTTTACTGATTCATTTGAAGAAGCGCATAGGTATGCAGGTAATCCTTCAAGATAGCCATGGTAGCATTGAGTACCCTATGTTCAAGCAACTGAAGTTGCATACGAGCTTAGGATCGAAAGAGCAAGCCCCCCTCAGCGTGGTTTCTTTAGAGAGCCTTCCTGTTTCCTTGACATTTGATGTTCAGTTATAGAGAGTGCTTCCATGGTTTTTCTTTTTTTTGGGATTATTTTTTTTTCAGGTTGTTCTGGGATTCCAGTAGATCCTCATGATCCAGTGGCTCTTTTGGAGGAAGCTGAGCGCGATATTCGGGTGGATCATTACCAGCTTGCGCTTGAGAAACTTCGTGATATTAAAAACAAATTTCCTTATTCTCAGACACTCCCCTTGGTTCAGCTGAGAATTGCCGATGTGTATTTTCTCCAAGATGCTTTTCTTGAATCTGCCAGTGCTTACGAGTCGTTTCGAGATTTGCATCCTAAGCATCCCAAGGTAGCTTATGCCATGTTTCGTATTGGAAAATCCTATTTTCGAGATTTCCCTTCTCAGATTCAAAGAGATTTAACTTCTGGGCATAAAGCGTTGGAAGCGTATTACGCTTTTTTAAAGCGTTTTCCTGAAGTGCATGAGTCTGAAGAAGCACGTCGGGATATCGGAGCTATTCGAAAAAAACTTGCCGAAAAAGATCTTGCTATTGCAGATTTTTACTGGAGAAGAAATTATTTTGAGGCAGCTCAGCCTCGCTACCAAAAGATTTTAGAGGTCTATGCTGAGACAGAATCTGCTAAAAAAGCTTTTTTAAGATTAAAAGCCATGGAAACTCAGAAGGGCGGCTGAAAGCATCATGTGGTTGAGGATCTCTCCTCTATTAAAAAGATTTATTATTTTGGATCCAGGTTTTTAAAAAGTGCATGGTCCATTTTTTGGTCGCATTTAGGAATCAAGTGCTGTAAAACAACACTAGCTTGTCAAGTAAAATTTAAAAAGTAGCATCCTTGAGCTGTTGATCTTTGGCGCAAGTCAATCTGGAGGATTCCTATGGAAGGTAGAGAAATTTCAAAGAGACCTCGACAGGATATGCTCAAGGTTCAGAATTTGCTTTTTCAGAGGAAGTTCGAAGAAGCAGAAGGGTTGCTTGCTCAGCACTTGCAAGAGAAGGTGCATCCGGATATGCATTATCTCTCTGGAGTGAGTTCGTATTTTCAGGGGCAGCTTGCTCCCAGTATTGAGCATTTGAAAAAAGCCCTGGCTTTAGATCCGAAGCATACAGACGCGGCGATTTGTCTTTCGGTGCTTCTTAATGATATTGGTCGTTATGAGGAAGCTAAGCGTGTCTTTGAGCAGGCTAACCAGTCCTTGATCCATCGGGAAGATGCGGATGTGGATCGGAAATTTGCCCTCAAGCATCTTGAAGTAGCTGATCTTTATTTTAGGTACCGAAGGTATGATGAAGCCATTGAGGAATATAGCAAGGCCATTCGTTTAGATCCTCAGTTTTTAGAGGTTCGCATTCGTAGGGCTAAGGCTTACGGTAAAAAGGGTTTTTTGACCCGATCGATGCAAGAGCTTCAGCAGCTGAAATTAGAGCATGCTGAGTATTTGCCAGCTCGTATTCAATTAGGACTATTACATTACAGTCAAGGCAATCTTTTGGATGCAGAATTGGAGTGGGAGGGGGTGCTGTCGATCGACTCTCATCATCGAGAAGCCCTCTCGTATCTGAAGATGGCAGGGTATAGTAGGACGCAGCCTTGACAAGTGTAAGCATTGATTGGCCGTGGATTTGTAGGCCCGATTTTTTTTCGAAAAGGATGAAAGAAGTAGTGAAAAAAAATTGACATCAGAGTCCATCTGATATAGTATACGATCAAAGTTGAGATTCGGTAGAATCAAAAAAAATGTAATGAAAGGTATTAGTATGTTTTATAAACGTAGTTTTCTTATGGTGTTTTTGTCCGTAGCTTTGTTAGCTTCGGGTTGTAGTGATCATAAGAGTGAGAATGAGAGTCTGAGTCAGCAGTTGGCGCAAATGCGTGTTGCTCCACTTTCTGATGGATTCGTGTGGGTGTCAGTTGCTTTAGGGCAGGATGCTGGTAATGCTAATGCATTGAACACTGAGAGTGCAGCATTGATTAAAAGTCTTGACGATGTTGAGGGTATGATGTTTTCTAATGAA
>DAISZI010000267.1:0-2652 GCA_036824885.1 Oligoflexia bacterium | reverse complement strand
GTGAATGAAGCGCTTGCTGTGGGAGATTGTGTGACCGCTTATCGGGCTATTTTTCCTCTGTATAATAGCACTAACTCGAATAATGCGATTCGAGAGGCGATACTTGCTACTTATGGTTGTTATGCACGAGTGAATCCTATTTCCTTGATTGCTGAGATGATCTCTGACTCAAGTCAGTTAGGTAACGCGGGGTTATTTGGATTTTTAGTCAAGCAATTTCCTTCTCAATCCTATCCGGATGATAAAATCCCGCAATCCGCAGAGGATGGAATCGATGTTGCTATGGCCATGATTCAACCTGGTACTGTTTTGATTCCGCAGTACACGTTAAATGCTGGATCCAACAATCCCCAGTCTTTGCTTTATACCGATCGAACGAGCGATGCTAACGCCTACTTATTGTTTTTGTCTATGGCGCTTTTGGGGTCTTTAGCGTACCGAAATGGATCGCCTAATGCAAGTTTTCAGAAGACTGTGCCTCTTCCCTGGAGTAATGCAAGTGCGATGGCGGGAGATGGATGCGCCTATGCCGGAGCTTTGCTTCATCTTGCCGATTCTCTTTCTTTTTTGGTGCACAATGATGCATCCAGTGTGGGGTCGGTGTATCAGTCGATTCAGTCGTTTTTACAAGGAGGATTAGACCTTGCGTGTCAGGCCGGATGCACTCTTTGTGGTGTGAGCTGCACGCGTTGTCCTGTCACTCTGAGAGACCGTATGTCTTGTCAGGGATCCTCACAAGATGTGAATTCTTGTGCAGCGGCTGGCATTGTTACGTTCGTGAACGCAGCATGGTAAGGGTTTATTTGATCCTAGGCATCATCTGTTCGTCTTGGGCTTGGGCTGAAAATACCTCGTATTACTTAAGCCCTGAGGCGCAAGCGATGGGCAATGCCTTGACAGCGATTGCTTCAGATGATCAAGCTTTGTTTTATAATCCTGCGGCGTTAGCTGAGGTTAAAAATTGGAGTTTACGTCCTATTGCTCTGACCTTGGTAGGTTCAAGTGATCTTTTGAAGACAGGACAGTCTCTTAGTTCTCTCAAGAATGCTACTGTCAATGACTTAAATTCTTTTTTAAATAAAAATCTTTATGCCCAGGCTCAGGTGACCTCCAGTTTTGTCATGCCGGGTTTTGGAATAGCACTGATCAATCATGATGACGCTAGGTTGCATCTTCAAAATCCGTCTTTTCCTCAGGGGTATTTAGGATACCAGGCAATTCAAGGGGTTCAGGTGGGTTTTGGAACGAAGATGTTAAGCTTCGATCAGCGTAAGGGGGTATTGAATTTTGGGATGGCTGCGAAGGTTTTACGTCAAAAGGGGTCTATCATTTCGATCACTCTGACGGATGTGATGACCACTGATCCCTCAGCTCTTTTGAATCAGGTGAATTCAGATGGGTCTACAGGTTATGGTCTGGATCTAGGTTTTCAAGGGATCTACCGTCTTACGAAGAGACTGAAATTGCTCGCTTCATTGAGTTATACAGATATCGGTAATACAAGTTTTAGGACCACTGCTTTTGAGGGTGGCTTCACTGGTGGGATGGCTTTACAGTATCGAAGTCGTGATGCTGTCACCACTTTAGCTTATGACTACTCTAACATCTTGGATAATTTAGACTGGCGAAAGAAAAATCATTTTGGGTTGAGGCTTCAATTAGATTGGGTATCCTTTTTAGTAGGCATCAATCAGATTTATTTTACTTATGGGTTAGCGGTTAAGTTCGGACTGGTTCAGTTGATGTATGCTTCTTACGCGGAGGCTTGGGGACCTTTGGTCCATCAGAATCCTCAGAGAAATCAAGTCCTTCAGGCTTCTTTAAAAATTGCTTGGTGAGGGGCGTTCAGCCGGTATTCCATCTGAGTTCGGATGGTGAGGCTCAGTACGATTAAACTTTAAGAAAGTCTCTTTTTTTGAGAAAAGGGGGGCGTGTTACGTAAAGTTTTTATTTTAGACACGAATATCTTGCTTTTTGATCCTCATAGCTTTTTTCAATTTGGAAATCATGATGTGGTCATTCCTATGGTGGTGGTGGAGGAAATTGATCGGTTTAAGCGGGATGTGAGTGAAAACGGACGGCATGCTCGTCTTTTTTCTCGACTCATGGATGGCTTGCGTAAGCAGGGTGAGCTTGCTCGGGGGGTTGCTCTGCCTCAGGGTGGTGTTTTAACGATTGCCTTGGGGGGGGATGGTCTGCCTGTTGAGCTTCCGATGGATGCCGTAGACAACAGGATTTTGTCGCTTGCTTTAAAACTTCAAAAAGAGAACGTTGATCGGAAAGTAGTTTTTGTCACGAAAGACATTAATTTGCGGATTAAAGCAGATGTTTTAGGCATTTTAGCGGAAGATTACCAGGGTACAGATCGAGAGCCTGAAGCCCTTTATTCTGGGATTAAGACGATTGAAGTGCAAACCCAAGCTTTGGAAGCATTTTATCAGCATAAAAAACTTGGTCTTGAAGCGTTGGGGGTGGCTTTAAAACCGAATCAGTACGTGATTTTGAAGGATCCTTCGTGCTCTCAGCATACGGCGATGGCTCGTTACTCTCAGGCTTTGGAAGCTGTTGTGAGCATTTTCAAACCTGTAGAAGGTCTTTGGGGTATTTTTCCAAAAAATGCTGAGCAGGCCTTTGCGATGGACGCTTTACTCA
>DAISZI010000024.1:0-11452 GCA_036824885.1 Oligoflexia bacterium | reverse complement strand
TAGATCAAAACAAGATCGACTTCGACAAGGTCGCCGATAAAATAAAAAAACTAGACCGGGAAGCCGTAGCTATGAATAAGAAGGCTAGGGTCAACTATCGGTATATTTTTTTTCTGGAATTCCCTAACTCACTTTTTTTACTGGTTGCGGATTCCTCGACCCTTTCTCATTCGTCCTTCAATAGTAACGTTTGTTCGGGAGCGTAACAGCCAGTAACGCACACATGAATCTTTTTATAGCTCGGCGGGCGAACTTCGCAGTGTGAGTTGGTATCTGTTGGTGCTCGCCAGATGTCTGAAACTGCAGAACTACTATTAGCGGATTTTGCATAAGTGACATAATAATATCTTTCTGTGTTTTTTGTGCCTTGATACATGAATTCATCATTATCAAAAATAGCATCATAGAGCTCCTTCTGGCACTTTCTGAACCAGGCATTGCGTCCCTTTGTCTCGGCATCGGTGGTTAAAAGATTCGCACTACATCGAGCTGCAGCATCTGGTGCAGAGGGCTAAGTTCTGTGCTGAAGCTTCCTGAGTTGTCATGATCAAAACTTCAAAATAAAGGAGAGCCAAAAAACCTTTGCTCATGAAACAAAAATATCTTCTCAGGGTGAAAATGAAATTACGCTTTATTTTTTTTTGTATATTATTTCCTTATGAACTGTAGATCATAGATAATCGGCAGCTAAAGTTACCATGACCTAGTAATCGTAAATATACTACAAACTGACACATAAAAGTATGTCATGCGATAGAAATCCAAATAACGAATTATGCTTTTCATGTCAACTATTTTCTATTTTTAGGTTGTCAAAAAATAAATTGAAAAATGTATTTGTGTCCCCTATGTGCAATAACTAGCGGTGGAATGCTAGTTTCGACCCTGAAAGGAGGGAATGGAGAGCCTCAAGGGTGCCCAAAGAAAATCAATTAATATGAATATGGCTTGAGAGATAAGGCATTTGAAGAAGGATGAAGTCAAACCTGTTGCCCAAACGAAAGTGAATCTGCGTAAGGTAGGGCTCTGTAACAGAGTGCAGGTAAGGAGGTGTGCGCACGGAGATCTAGTTGTTGCCCTTATCTTGGGAAGGACTTCTGTGTTCGAGGCGTCGTACCATAGAGGTATGATCTCTCAGTGATCCCGAGATGGCAAACCATGGAGCAGGAGCCTGCCGATGTAGTCGTAGGATGACTTAACTTGACTCTCTTCTCGGGAACTTTGCAGTAGAAAAAGATGTCTTATTATGGGTCTGACGAGGAGTCCTCAGGTTCGATTCGCTATTCGTGAGTTGAGGCTTTAATCTAGATTTATTCCATGATTTTACGTTCACGAGTGCTCAAAGCTTTAGCCTTTTTACTCTCCATTCGATGTAAGATTATGCCAAAGAAACCGTTGACTTCGCACCATAGATTGGGGCTTGTGAGAAGTAAGATAATGCCTAAAAAAAAGAGCACTAGCAAAGACCCGTTTTGTTTCAGGTAAAATTGCAGTGGCACTCAAGCTTTTTCTAGACGGTAACCAAGGGTTCCTACAACGTCTTAAATGGCAATACTGTTCTTATTGAGTTGCTTTTTCTTCAAAAAAAAGGACCGACCTGAGGTTTTTACAGATGATTTTTCGATTTTTAAGACTTTTTTGAAACGAAAAGACAGTCTCAGGCATCTATGAATACCAATTTTCCTGATGATCCAAAAGCTCTTGATAAAAATATTCTAAAAAACTATCTTCCTGGAACAAAAAATCACCTCCATCGAACTCACAACCAACGACTGGGCAAACTCCATTTTTCATCTTGGAGGTATCAAGACAGCAAATATACTCATCGCAATTGGCAATAGTGATCAAATGCTGAGGTAATCCTACTTCCCTGTTTCGTTTTGTCTCCTCAACCACCCTAGGAGTAGCGCCATTTAAAGAGCCTCCTTCAATCTCTAATCCGAAACATCCCCCGTGACCATACGTTCTGAGGAACCACTGATAATCCTTAGGCAGTGCCACTCCTAAAGAAGCCTCAATGCCTTGAATGTCTTTTTCACTGATAGGTCCAATGAAGTGGACTGCATTAGCATTTTTTTGTATTAAATCCTTGATTTTTTTTTGCAGCTTTGTTTTTTTCGGCAATTCCATTTTTTAATACTCCCCGTTTAGTTATCAACCCAAATGAGACAGTTTTAATGTTCTGTCTTTATCAGTACGGCTTTCTCATAAATTGCTGATCAAGTGCGGGATCATCGCTGAAATTCTCTGCTGATGAGGTGAAAGGTCGAAGTAGTTCTAAGACTGCATCGTAAGTTCTGCAATATCTCAGTGGTAAATCTGCATTTCGCCTTCCCTCAATTGCCTCTTCTACGAAAAGAGGACCTCCTGAGACTGATGGCGAACGAACCCAAGCATTCAATTTGATCAGACTGAATGAATACTCCTGTTTTTATTCGATAAAAAAATAACGCTGTGCGTATCGAATCGTTTCACCCCCTTACTTCTGTTCAACGAAATAGCAACACAGTTTTCTCTAACTGCTTCGCAGACCTCTTCTCTTGATCAATAATAGCACAAAGTAGAATCATGAACGAACCACCTGCCATTCTCATTCTCTAAGTTGCACAGGTTGGGATCTTGTTCAAGTAAAAAGCTATGAAATCGTGTTTTTAAGTTTTAGTTAGATCAATAAAGTTTAAAATTAAATCAATTCAGATGTCTTTGAATGGATGCTGGATTGCTTCTGAAATATTCAAGTTACAAGGCCTAACTGACTTGAAACAATGGCTTCATTTTTTAAAAAGACATCTGATGAGGCTGAGGTTTGATTCTAGCATTTTCAGTAAAAATCTGAAACTCGAATAAAATTTGTCCTGAATTTAATTTTCGTGAGGTCTTGGAATGCTATCGTTCGAGAAATTTAAGTACCTGCTATTTGATACTTGAGAAAACTCAGGTGATTCATTTACTGCGATTTCATTGTTAGAGAGATTTAAGTAATCAAGTTCTTGCATTTGATCAAAGTAAGCAAAGCCTTTGTTGCTGATTTTGTTGTAGGAGATATTGAGTTGTCTGACTCGTTTCATTTGAGCCAGGTAAAATGCTCCTTGATCTCCGATTTGATTATGGGAGAGGTCCAGCTCTGTCACTTTTTTCAATAAAAAGAAGTGTGTTATTGAATCATCCTCGATGCGATTGGAAGCAAGGTTTAATTTTATCATTCTTGACATATGAGCAATGTGAGTGGCCTCGATTTTGCCGATGTTATTGTGCTCGAGAATCAATGTTTCCATGCCTGGTATTTGAGCTATGTAAGTGGCTCCTTCTTCTCCAATTCGATTGTGACCGAGATCTAAGTATTGAATTTTATGCATTTCAGTTATGTGAGAAACGCCCTCGTCTCCGATTTCATTGTGTCTGAGGTTCAGTTTGGTAATGCCTTGTAGGTGAGATAGGTGGGCCATCCCCTCATTTCCAATCCTATTGGAGCTGAGATCTAAGTCTGTGATGTCTTGCATTTGAGCAATGTGAGCCGCGCCCTGATCCCCGATTTTATGGTAGCTCAGATTTAATGCTGTCAGGTCTTTCATTTGAGCAATGTAAGCTGCAGCTTCATCTCCGATTCGATTGCGGTTTTGATTGTAGCTGAGATTTAAGTTTCTGATGCCTTGCATCATTGAAATTTGAATTGCTCCATCAGTTCCTATTTTATTCCCACTGAGATTCAATAAGATTATTCCCTTCATTTGAGAAATGTGAGTGGCTCCCTCGTCTCCGATGCGATTGGAGCTGAGATCTAATCTGGTAATTCCGTCCATTTGAGCAATGTGCTTGGCTCCCATATTTCCCAGTTTATTGAAGTTGAGATTCAAATTGATCATGCCTTGCATTTGCGCAATGTGAGCCGCTCCATTAGAACCGATTTCATTCCCGCAAAGATCTAAGTCTGTGATGCCTTGCATCTGAGCAATGTGCCAGGCGCCATCACTTCCGATTTCATTTTCACTGAGATTTAATTTTAGTATTCCCTGCATTTGAGCAATGTAAGAAGCTCCAGTATCTTCGATTTGATTCGAGCTGAGATTGAGGTTTTCAATTCCTCGCATTTGAGCAATGTACTCGGCTCCTATTTCGTCGATTCTATTGCAGGAGAGGTCTAAGTTCGTTATTTCTTGGAGATTCGAAAGGTGATAGGATCCCTCATTGCCTATTTCGTTGCCTGAGAGATCCAGGTCTCTTATTCCCATGATTTGAGAAAGGGTAACCGCTCCCTGATCCCCGATTTGATTTTGAGCAAGATTTAATGCAATGCATTGAGTTTGAAAAATACAAGGTTCGGGTTTATTTTCACTATCGTTTAAGTTGATTTTTTGAGTACTCAGTCCCTGGATGAGTCTGTTGAGCGCATGATGATCCATGTCATTATTTTGAAAGCTTAATTTTTTTAAATTTTTCATTTTTAAAAGAGCGTTTCGAACTTCAGTCATCCCTAAAAACTTGTCATTTTTAAATTTAATTCTATCAAGTGATAGTTCGACAAGTGTTTGAGGAAGCCTCTGTAACATATCGGGATGCAGTGTTGATCCAGAGATATCTAAAATTTTAATCTCTCTAAAATAGCCCTTTTCTATACTGAAAAAAATTTCATTTAAAAGGTGTTTTTCAGAAAGAGCAAGGGGTCGATTAGAGCAGACATAAAGTGCCGCTTCGAAAATCGTAGGTTTGATTTTACTGATCAGCGTAAAATTGGCAATTTCTACTGACGATAAAGAGTGAAAAATTTTTATAAAAGTATGCTGGTCAAAATATAAAATACCTTGATTTTCTCGGATTTTTTGTTTTTTCTCGTCTTTTTCCATTGACCAAGCGGTATTCAAAGAAAATAAAACACACAATAGTAGTATTTTTTTCATGTCTAAGCTTGTAGCCTACATTGCTGATTCAGGCAACGGTTTTTTCAATGGAGTTGAAAAATAAGAATTCGATGTATTTATCTTCATAAGTTTTAATTTTCTGTGAGAAAGAAGCGAAGGTAGGTTTTGAAGGATCACAGTTTGTAACCTTTCTATTATCGCTTTTTTTATCTGAGTACTTGAGAAAAAGATTGAGCTCAAGTTCAATCATTCGTTTTTTTTTGCTCTTTGAGCCAAGAGTCTTTGAGCGTTACAATGCGATTGAAGACGAGTTTTCCAGGTTTAAGGTCCCATCGATCGGTAGCAAAGTAGCCTTGGCGCTCAAATTGGTATCGTGTTTCAGGGAGCGATTCTTTTAACGAAGCTTCCACTCGTGCTTCGGTCAGGATGATGCGAGATTCAGAAAAAATGGGATCTTCTACCTGAGGTACCGGATTTTCAAAAAGCTGTTGATAAAGCCTGATTTCAGCTGGGATTGCATGTGCTTGAGAGAGCCAGTGCAAGGTTGCTTTCACCTTGCGTCCACCGCCTCCACGGGTTTGAGGATCGTAAGTACAGCGCACTTCTTCGATTGCTCCTTGGGCATTTTTGGTGAATCCTGTGCAACGAATTAAATAGGCGTATCTCAGGCGTACTTCTTGGCCAGGTGAAAGTCGATAAAAATGTTTGGGAGGATTTTCTGAAAAGTCTTCTTGTTCTATATAAAGGACTCGAGAAAAAGCAATATTGCGGGTTCCTAAATCAGGATTCTGAGGATGGTTGGGAACTTCGAAGGTTTCTTCTTGATCCTCGGGGTAATTCTCAATGACTAAGCGAAGGGGTTTTAAAACGGCCATTTTTCGAGTGACCAAAGGATCTAAGTGCTCACGAATGCAAGTTTCAAGTAATCCAAGCTCGATTGTGCTATCTTTTTTCGTGACTCCAATGCGCTCGCAAAAATGGCGGATGGACTCAGGAGTAAATCCTCGTCTTCTGAGTCCCTGCAATGTGGGCATTCTAGGATCATCCCAGCTTTCTACTTGCTGAGTTTCCACCAGATGCAGTAATTTGCGTTTGCTCATGAGGGTGTGGGAAAGATTTAAACGAGCAAATTCTATTTGTTGGGGATGGCAGGGGGTCTTAAGTGTCTTAAGAATCCAGTCGTAAAAAGGACGATGGTCTTCAAATTCTAAAGTGCAAATAGAATGGGTAATGCCCTCGATCATGTCTGAAAGTGGGTGCGCATAATCGTACATGGGATAAATGCACCAGCGATCCAGTGTGCGATGGTGGTGTGCTTTACGAATACGGTACAAAACAGGATCACGTAAATTGATATTGCTTGCACCCATATCAATCTTAGCTCGTAAGACGCGCGAGCCATCTTCAAAAATGCCTGCTCGCATTTTTTGAAAAAGCTCTAAATTTTCTTCGACACAACGATTGCGATAAGGGCTGCAAGTTCCTGGTTGCGTCAGTGTTCCTCGAGAAGCTCGAATCTCTTCCCAGGAAAGATCGCAGACATAGGCAGAACCAAGTTCAATGAGCTTGCAGGCAAATGCGTACAATTTTTCAAAATAATCTGAAGCATAGTAAAGAGCATCCCAGGAAAATCCAAGCCATCGGATGTCTTCTTGAATGGATTCTACGTATTTCGTATCTTCTTTGGTCGGATTGGTGTCATCAAGTCTCAAATGACAGGTTCCCTGATAATCGCGTGCAATTCCAAAGTTCAAACAAATAGATTTTGCATGACCTATGTGAAGGTATCCATTAGGTTCTGGAGGAAATCGGGTGACAATCTGCCGGTGCCTTCCTGTTTTCTGATCTTCCTCAATGATGTGACGAATAAAGTTATTTTCTATCATGTGCTCTGACCAGGTTCAAAAACGCTCGGTGCATCGGAGAAGGATAGTCTTCACTTAATTCGCTATGAAAAGTGGTTGCCATGTGGATCCCTGATTCTACCCAAATAGGACTTTCTTTCCAAGTAGCTATTATTTTCACAGTCTTGGCGCATTCAGTAATCTTAGGAGCGCGAATAAAAAGGACCGGGTAATCTTGCACTTTGGATACAAAGCTTTCGTTTTGTCTACCATAGGCATTTCGTTGTACCGTCATCGCAATGGCATGGAAAGAGATTTGAACGGGGTCATAGACTTTTTGAGCCATTAAAATACTGCCTGCACAAATGCCCCAAACAGGAATCCTTTCAAAAGTTTCCTTGAGCGTGGATTCAAGCTCAAAATCCTTGAGCAGCTTTAAAAAAGTAGAACTTTCTCCGCCTGGTAATATCAGTCCACGAATGTCATGAAAATCAGAAGCTTTTTTTACCGGAACTAAGCAAGCATCTAATGGCTCCAAGTGGGGTTCATGGGGTTCTACGCAACCTTGTAGAGCCAGTATCCCTATAGGAATCATCACCAACCTCGACCCGCTAATTTTTCTTCTTCTGAAAGATGACCAATGCCTGGCATTGGCTGAGGTAATTTTTTAGATACTTCAAGAAGGTTCTGATCTGAGTCGTACTGAGCTACGGCTTGAACGATAGCTCGAGCATAGGCGGCAGGATTTTCAGACTTAAAAATTCCTGAGCCTACAAAAACAGACTGTGCTCCCAATTGCATCATGAAAGCTGCATCCGCAGGTGTGGCAATCCCTCCTGCTGCAAAGTAGGGGACGGGCAGTTTTCCTGTCTGGTGAATGGAGCAGACAAGCTCGTAAGGGGCTTGTAAGGTTTTCGCTTCGTGCATGATCTCATCATCATCCAAAAGTACAATTCTTCTGATTTCTTGATTGATCCTTCTTAAATGACGTACTCCCTCCACAATATTTCCTGTTCCCGCCTCTCCTTTAGTTCGAATCAGTGCTGCCCCTTCTCCGATCCTTCTCAGAGCTTCTCCTAAATGGGTTGCTCCACAAACAAAGGGAACTCGAAAGGGGGTTTTAAAAATGTGATGGGCATCATCTGCAGGTGTCAGTACTTCACTTTCATCGATATAATCGACGCCTAATGCTTGTAGGATCTGAGCTTCAGCACAATGCCCAATGCGGCACTTGGCCATGACAGGAATATTCACGGCCTCCATGATACTTGCAATCAAATCAGGAGAAGACATCCGAGCAACGCCTCCTTCTTTGCGCAAGTCAGAAGGAATCCGTTCCAATGCCATGACAGAAACAGCCCCCGCGTCTTCTGCGATTTTTGCTTGTTCGGCATTCACGACATCCATGATCACGCCGCCTCGAAGCATCTCTGCTAAGCCAATTTTTACATCTAAAGTCACAAACCTTCCTCGTATCTGATGATAGTTCCTATGCTTTTTTGTCAAGCTCGCATTGGATCATCTGTAAAAACACTCGCTATTGTCAAGTAAAAAGCTTAGGTTAAGGCTTCCCGCGCTCTAAAATATATAGGTACGCAATACCTCCATACAATTTTTCTGATTGCATATGGGAGTAAGCATGGGTTGCGAGTTCTAAAAATTTTTTTCCACAAGGAAACTCACAAGAAGAGCGTCGTAAGTAAGCGTAGGCTTCCGGTTTGCCAGTGATCCATCCTCCCAAACGAGGAAGGATATGTTCTGCATAAAGTCCGAAAATCCAATTGAGGGTAGGGTAAGAAGGTTGTCCAAATTCTAAAACTAGAACTTTTCCGCCTGGTTGAACTACGCGACCTAGTTCACTGAGCACTTTTTTAGGATCGGAGGTATTACGAATGCCAAAAGAAATACTTGCAATATCAAAAGAGTCATCAGAATATGGCAATTCAGTGGCGTCAGCCCATTCAAAGTAAACGGAAGAATTTCTTTGTGTTGCTTTTTTTCTCGCTTCTTTCAGCATCTCTTCGCAAAAATCTGTTCCTATGATCTGAGCCTTTCCTCTTGATTTTGCCTCAAAAGCAAAGGCTAAGTCCCCTGTCCCTGTTGCGCAATCTAAAATGCGTGCTCCTGGAAAAAGACCGCTTGCTTCAATGAGTTTTCTTTTCCAAAGGTGATGGGTTCCTAAAGATAAAATGGCGTTAGTGAGATCGTATCGGGAAGAGATGGCCGCAAACATGGTTTGAATGGAGCGTGGATCTTCTGGTTTCATGAGGGATTCCATGATGGGGCGTCTTGAACTGCTTCCACCACACGGTGTAAGGTAGGAATAAGCGCTTCTAATTGTTCTAAGGAAAGTGCTTGCTCAGCATCTGAAAGAGATCTTTCAGGTTGAGGATGTACCTCAAGCATCACTCCATCTGCTCCTGAAGCAGCGGCGGCAAAAGCCATAGAAGGAATGAGCGATCGTACACCTGTTCCGTGGCTTGGGTCTACAATGACAGGTAAACTCGTGCGTTGTTTGAGGTAAACGACCGAAGCAAGGTCTAAAGTATTGCGCGTTCTTTGTTCAAAAGTTCGAATGCCTCTTTCACACAGGATGACATTAGTATTGCCTCCTTGCATGAGGTACTCTGAGGCTAAGAGAAGTTCATCTACGTAAGCACAGAATCCTCTTTTTAAGACAACGGGCTTGCGAATACCGCTTAAAGTTTTCAGAAGTTCGTAGTTGTGCATATTACGAGCGCCCACCTGAAAAATATCGACCACATCATGAAGCTGGTTTAGTTGTCTCGGGTCTGTAATTTCACTGACAAGAGGTAAGCCTACCTTTTCTTTCACAGCCTTAACAATAGAGATGGCCTCTAAGCCAAGGCCTTGAAAGCTTTTGGGATTGGTTCTAGGCTTGAAAATACCTCCTCGCAACGCGGTAGCGCCTGCTTTTTGGATCCTCAGGGAGGCTTCTAAAAAAAGATCGTAAGACTCAATAGCACAAGGGCCAGCAATCAGCGCAAAATTTTTCCATGTTTGGTTACTGGCATTCCACTTGGCAAAGTGCATTGTTCAAAATCTAATCAATTTTCATCATGGCTTCAATAGAAAAGAGAGTTCGACGCGCTTAGTTGTCTCAGTGAATGAGGCAAGTTGTCAAATACCCTACATTTAAATAGGCTCGATTATTTGAGCTGCCTTCTGATGCTAGCGGCTTACTAAGTCGCGTAGGAGGGATTTTGGTATCTTTTTTCAAGAGGGGGTTTCTTCTGCTATTTACTTAACGCTCAGGCGAACACCAAGGATCGGTGCCTAGAGCTCCTGGGGACATAAAAATAAATTATATAACTTTATTAAGTGAGTTTTCTGATCCCAGTAGAGGTAAGAATGACTAGAGCTGGGTTTCGTATCAAGTCTGAGTTGATCGCAGAATTTGATTTTTTTATCTAGAAGTGATGGATCGTGCATATTTTATAAACTATTTTTTGTTCATGAAGCTTAGATAAATTAAATAAACTTATTTTTTCAGACTTGGGTTTCATCCGTGGGTATTCTCGTGTATGCTTACGCGGGGGTGGTAGAAATTCCTTTCTTAGGATGTTCTATCATGATAAGCGATTCTTATTTCAGGGTGGGGGGTGGTTCCTCCTTGTGATTACCAGGTAAGTCTATGCATTCAGGAGTAACTCAATGGGAAAGATAGCAAAAAGCATGCAAAAACTATTGCTGCAAACGATCCAGGAAAAAGTAGTGCCGTTTGAGGCACTGGTGGAGAGCGAGAGGAAGGCTCAAGAGAATGTGGCTTCCATGCGTTCTTTTCAGGAGCTATGCGAGGAAGGGTATGATCCAACTCATGCGCTTTATATTGCCACGCAAAATTTAGTGAGTTGTTTTGGTGAAGAAGCTTCCGTCCTTCCTCCGCTTCATGCTTGGAATGATTTTGCTCTTGAGGTGGAAAAGACGTACATGCCGGGGTATCCACCGATGAGTCCCGTTATAAAATCGTATTCTTTTCCATGGAAGTTTTTTGATGTAGGTTTTGGTGAGGAGCAAGAAACCCTCGGTTCGGTCATGATTACTTTGGGTCCCGAAATAGGAGTGAGTCCTTTGCAATTAGAGGCTATTAAGAAGCTTTCTGCTTCGAGGATGGGTATTTACGAGGTTACCCATGTTGCGGGAAAAAGACATGAGTTCACTGAGCTTATCACAAATAAGAAGTATCAAGCGATGGTTGCCTCTGGGTACGTCGGAAATCTAGGGGATTTAGTTTATATTCGACTACTGCCTCCTCCTATTGAAGGAGCGATAGATTATTATGTGACGATGAATACACCTTATGTATTACTCGGCACCACAAAAAAGGACTGGATTGAGTTTTTTGAAAGAAATCAAATTAAGAATACCCATGTTGGCTATGAGTCTAGACTATATAAATTTTTAAAGCATGGAAAGAGTCAAAAATTTTGGATTGAATTTGTCTTTGAGGCTTATTTGAATTATATGCAAGATCGAATCTTCCTCGTTGGCATCCCTGATCGACCTGAAACGCTTCCTCATTCAGATCGATTTGATCTCTCTGGAGTCAATCAGAGAATGATTTTTCATCAACTTGAGAGAGCGGGTTTTAACTCCTCTGTTTCATGAAAGAAGAAATCTTAGGGGGTACTTGTTTCTGAGAGACCCATGCGTTCCCAGCTGAATAGTTCGGACCATCCAGGGGTTACGCATATGACTTGGGAGGCAGATCAGCAAACAAAACCTTCATTA
>DAISZI010000266.1:0-2676 GCA_036824885.1 Oligoflexia bacterium | reverse complement strand
CATCCCCACTCGCAAAAAACTACCGTGAACTTTTAACTAGCTTATTTCCTGGTACCCCCCTGCTCAACCTTGCAAAAACTCAAGGAGCCCCATGAAAACGCTAGGGATCCTCCTCATAGCAAACCTCCTCATGATTTCCAAGCTTGAAGCGCGTTCTACCGAATGGCAACTACTTCCTCGTCAAAAATCTTGGGAAATATTCAACATTCCTTACAATACCGGTGTGGATGCACTGGGTTTTGATAAAAAAAGCAAGATTACCTTTCACACCAAACAAGAAAGAGAAACTAAATTTATCACTTCAAGTCGTTTCATCAAGCCTTTGGGCATTCTCATTGGCTCGAAAACTCCAAGCAATTTCTTGGGATTAGGCGATGACGTCTATATTGAAGCGAAGAACCATAAAATATTAACAATTCAAAACAGTTATGCTATTACCAAGATGCCTAAACGTTTAAATTTTAAAGAAAACGATGAATCAGCTTTTGCTTACCCGATCCTTGGAAAAGTAAAAATTTTAAGCAAAAAAGATAATATCTATGCTGCTCAAATTACCTCATTACTAGATACGGTGAAACGTGGAGACACCTTGTTAGAACTACCTCCTTCTTTGAAAATAGTCCCTCCGAGTGTGGGAAAAAATAACCTCACCGCAGAATACATCTCCACCAAGTACCCCTCCAAAAATCCTCTAGCTCAGTATCAGGAAGTCTTTTTAAATAAAGGAAAAGAAGACCTCATTGAAGTAGGAAACCTCTTCCATGTTTTTTTATATGAAGATCCCTCCAATGAAAAAACGATAACCTCTTCTGATTTTATTGTCCAAGGCTCCATCCAGGTCATCCAGGTAGATGAACATACCTCTTTAGGCATGATCTTGAAAGAAAAAGACCCTTTAAAATACACCGGCAAAGCCATTTTAGTCACAGACGCATCCGAACTAAAATCAGATTACACCTTAAGTGATCATCCTATCCCCGACGACGATTTAGATCGTTTAGATAACTATGATATCCACAAGAAATTAGGACGTACTGATCGTGAAGAACTGAAGCAATTAGAAAAATTAGATCAACCCCTTTAAAATTTACGCTCACCCGTTTGAAGAAAATGCCTCCCTGAAGAGGGAATACGCCAAGGAATACCTCCTAAAATCAAACTGAAAAAAAGCACCCAAATAAGCCATTGTAAAACTAATTTTTCCATCTAATGACCATCCCAAATCTCCATCATCGCTAACCAAAAACCCAAGCCTAAAAGGGCCATTAAAGAAGGTGCCACAAAGATAAAAAGAGGTTTCAACACACGTGTAGGAAGAAGCATCAGCTCCCTCTCAATCTGAGCGTGCATATCTCCTCTAAAAGCCTCCAAAAGCTCTTCCAAGCGCTTAAAACAAGGCCTTCCTTCTAAAAGACTGACTTGGATGCTTTTTTTGATAGAAACCCCAAGATCCAAGATGAGCTTTTCCAATCCAAAAGATTTTGAAACCAAAACACTTGTCCAAACAGAACTCCCCCAGAAAGAAGAAAGCTCGCAAGCATGGACTTTTAAAAAAGCAACACTTTGAATCCAAGCAAGATCAGCGGGAGAACCCATCCGTATCCAAGCAAGTAGCCGTTCTGCGGCACACTGAGAAGCAAGCATCCAACACCGAGCACTTTTTTTTAATCCCCCCCACCTCGCCTGAGAAGCCATCAGCAACATCCAATAACTTCCACACAAACAGCACAAAAAACTAAAAATACAAGCTGCCATCCAAATTATCAGGTTTTCTTGAATCCCAGGCACACTCAGGTAGAACAAAATCCCTACTAGTGGAACTAAACCCGAACACAAAAGAGCCTGTAATACCGCTTGAGAAGCTTTCGCATGAGCGTTCTCTAAAGCAAACTCATGTGCCATTGCCAGGCTCCTTAACCTCTGCAAGGTAGGAACTAAAGAAGCCCCTGCTGAGCGAAGCTCCTGGATACTCTTTACAGACAAAGACTTCCAAGGCTCCTCAAGTTTTTCGAGCAAAAGCCAGCGATCAGAAGTAGGCACGAGCCCTGTCATCAGGGTTTCTTCAATTTCTTGAAAACTTGCAATCACCCGCGTGAGAATGCGTTTTTGCGCATTCCTACCCAAAAAAAACTCAAAAGCTAAAAACTCGCGCAGTAAAGCTCGAATGCCTAAAAAAAAGAAAGAAAAAGTGACTATCCAAGCAAGCATGGAAATGGTCAAAGCAAAAAAAGCGCCAACTTTGGCAAGATTCTTGAATACCCAAAAATGCATGAATTATCCTATCTACCGTTGGTCTTTCCGAACACAATTTCACAAACTCTGGAATATTTCTCAACCTCCCGACTGTTTTTATCTGCAAGGGTCAGAAGCAGGCCTTCAGCTTTTAAGTAAACTTCCAGAAAGAGGTCTGGCAGTCGTAGGAACACGCAATCCTCACACCCAATCTCTAGAACACTTAAAGCAATGGATCACACAATTACGCCATTCCAACCTCATTATTCTTTCAGGATTTGCACGAGGCATTGACGGTTGCGCACATCAAGCCGCTTTAAATGCAGGTATTCCGACTATTGCTGTTTTGGGAGCGGGATTTTATTCCAACTATCCTAGCCAACATAGGCAATTACGTCATCAGATCTTAGAATCCAATGGTCTTTTAGTTTCAGAATACCATCC
>DAISZI010000265.1:0-2706 GCA_036824885.1 Oligoflexia bacterium | reverse complement strand
GATAAGAAGCTACGATCAGTCTATCAGGAGTTTTAGTCGGGCTAGATTTTCGAAATTTTCTTAAAAGTAGCCTTCTATAAGAACGACTTTTTTTCATTTCGATTGGAAGCACCTTTCTTGAAAAAACGTGCATATTTTTTAACTAGATTTTTATCCATTTTTCCGCAATCCAATCTCAAATTAGCGCCTAAAATGACTCCATGAACTGAGGACTTGATGCGAAGAAGTTCTTGGCAAGTTATATTATTTTCAAAAAAAAGAGGGATGCTTTCCGCCATTGCTACCTGTGCCGCTAATGGTAAAGCTTTTAAATTCCAGCCTTTTAAAATTAAGCCATCTGCCGTAAATTTTGAAAGACTGGAAGCCATGGCAGCAGGAACAAAAAAGTTTCCTCCCTGAAGTTCTACTAAAATTTGAACATCTGATTCAAGCCTAAGACGTTCACGTGCTAGTATAGCTCCAGATTCTTTATCAGAAGCCTCAGCGACAATAAACTGACAGTCGCACACCGATGCAATGGCTAAAGCTGACCGAGGATCATTCTCAAGAACGCGTACACCTAAAGCCATCTGAGTCGATTCACGTACTGCACCTAAAATAACAGCCATGCTTGCAATCGTCTCAGCCGGAATATGAGAGGAGTAAAAAGGTTGATCCCCGAAATTTTCTAAAATAACTCCATCAAAACCAGATTTTTCTAAAAAATGAACTTCGTCTAACGCAGCTTTGCCCGCTTGCTTGAGTATTTCTTCAGGAGAAGCTTTTGCCTGAGGGGCTCCCAAAAGAGGTTTTAAACGTACTACACCGATAAACTGAGGTAATTTTTTGATGCTCACAATTAACTTTTTTTATAACCTAAGCCTCGTAAAATTTTTGAAATACCTGAGGGGCTTCCACTTTCTTTCTTATCTTCTGATGTATTCTGCAAGACCTCACCTACCTCTTCCTGCGAAATACGTCCCTCAGCCATCGCCTGTAAGACTAATTCTCGGGCTTCTGCTTCGGTTAAGTCAGGCTCAGGGTTTTGTTGACCACCTGTCAAACTTTGCAACTGATTTTCCATGGTATCGAGCAAATTTTGAACATCAGCTGGCAAAGTTGTTTTAAACTGCATAAAATCTTCAACAATATCTTTACCTTGCATGGCTTGTTGCACGAAACCTTGGAATTTATTTAATTGATGACTTGGAACACCTTGAAATGATTTAGAAATTTTTTTTATTAATTCAGGATCCATACCACTGATAACCTCTTTTAATTCTGTACTAGAAACTGTTTTAATGTCAGAATTTTGATTTTCAAAACTTTCACCACAGCAACGCCGGTATTTTCTACCACTACCACAAGAACAACTTTCATTACGTCCTATTTTTCGATTCATACACCCCCCTTTTTAACGCAAGTTCCTGATTTTGTCATCTATCTTGACCAAGTACTATTTTTGCCATACGGTGTTCCACGTTATGGCCTCTGTCCAAAAAATTTTCAGGACATCCTTTTTTCTTTTTGCTTTTGCTCAGATTTTTCATTTAGCCAGGATCAATTTTCCAGAAAAATATAGCTACGACGAAGTTCATTACGTGAATGCCTCTAAAGAGTACTTAAATGGTCATTTATATGCCAACTGGGAGCATCCACCCTTAGGTAAATTCTTAATTGCCTCAGGGATATCTTTATTTGGAGATAGACCACTTGGTTGGCGATTCATGAGTACTTTATTTGGATCATTGACCTTAGTCGGAGTTTATCTTTTAGGTTGGCTTTTATTTCAAGATCAGATGGTTGCGCTTTGGATTTACTGCCTTACTTTATTTAATCAAATTAATTACGTACAGTCTCGTATTGCTATGCTCGATGGATTCATGATGAGTTTTATTGTTTGGGGATTGCTCGGTTTTTTTGAATCCATGAACTCCGAAAGAAGCCCTACCTATCGAAAAATAGCACTCTTATTCAGTTCATGCATGTTTGGATGTGCTATTTCAAGCAAATGGTTTGGACTTTTTGCTTGGCTTGGATCTTTAGGGCTTATTTTTTTAAGCTACTGGAAAAATAAAAAAAAACCTCCCGTGTTGGAAAATGGGAAATTTTTTTTGATTTCTTTTTTTCTAGTACCCTTTCTGATTTACTTTGCTCATTATAGTCCTCTTTTTTTAAAGGTGCTCAAAAATCAAGACCTTTTCAGTATTTACAAAACTATCTTTTCTTTTCAGAAAGAAATGTATGTCGGACAAATCAATATCGACAAACCTCATCCTTATATGAGCTGGTGGTGGGAATGGCCATTTTTAAATCGACCGATTTGGTATACTTTTGATAGAGAACTAGACAATGCTTTTGTGCGTGGAGTGATTTGCCTAGGAAATCCATGGATTATGTGGACAGGAGTTCCAGCCATTGTTTTTTGTTTATGGGATTTTCTTCAAAGGAAATCTTCGCTTGCTTTTCTGATAGTTTATTTTTACTCTATTTTTTTGGGCGCTTGGATTGTTATTCCGAGAAAAGTGCTTTTTTATTATTATTACTACCCTTCAGCGATGGTTTTAAGCTTTGCGCTTGCCCATTTTTTTCATTCTCCTTTATTGTTAAAAATATGCAACAAATGCCGCATCCAAGCTTCCTCCCTTTCTTGGATGTACTTAGGTATTTCCTTAGGTTTTTTTATTTATTTTATGCCTATTTTAGCGGCTTTCAAGATTCCTGTTC
>DAISZI010000264.1:0-2709 GCA_036824885.1 Oligoflexia bacterium | reverse complement strand
CTAAGTACTTGCCAAACTTAGTCACTCCAAGCACCACCACACTCACAATCAACTCAGAAGCCACTAATTGACCTAAATTTAATTGCTTTCTAATGACAAGCCAACCCCCTATCCCCAGCAATAAAGAACTCACCAAAATCTCCAAAACAATCCCAGCTACAATGTGGTAGAACAAGACCCTAAAGTGAGTATTTCTAGCGGCTAGGTACTTGCACGTTAAGCCGTCTATTTTTTGCATCCAATCCGACGAAGGTTTCGACTCAGTCGCCCCATAAAGACAAGCCGCCACCTCATACTTCGCCTTAGATTCTTGAATGCTCGTTTGAATACCAGGAGTAATTTGGGCAAAGAAAAAAAGAAAAATAAAGACCAAAATGATCAAATTCAAGCCCAATAAAAAGGGATGATAAAAAGCCAATAAAATCAACCCAAAAAGCACCTGAAGCACCACGGCAGAAGCATCAACCACTAAAATAGCAGCAGTTTTCTGTAAGGTTGCAACCTCTAAGAAATAATTAATCTCGTAACAAGATTGATCTTTGTTCTTTTCAAGTAACTCAGGAATTTTTCGTGCAATGGCAATGGCAACCTTTGCAAAAAGACGCTGCTGCAAAAGCTCAGCAACATAAAATTGGAGAATGCGCAAAGCCCCCGAAAAGGTCAAAACCGTTGTCAGAATAACCGTCAAAATGAGAATAGGCTGAATTAAAAATCCAAACCCAATCGTATTGACAAAAGTCTGAACCGCAATCGGGATTCCTAAAGAACAAAGACCAATGCAAACCCCATAAATGACGATAACGTATAAATCTTCTTTTTCTTCTCTGAGAAAAAGACTCAATAATAGTTTGAAATTACGTAAAGATGTCCTTGAAAACCGCATGCTCGGATCCTAACAGAAGGAAGTCAAAAACACGCATGGAAATAACTGCTCAAATACTGAGCATGCGAACAAACTGCTCCCTCCTATCAACAAGCTCAGTAGAACCAAGCCTCATTAAACGCTGACAACCAAAATCTTCAATGGTAAAACTCGCCATCACGCAACCGGCTACAATAGACTGCTTCAAAAATGAGAAGTACTGCTTACGATCATGCTGCTTCATACTACGATCCATCCCTACCGAAGCAAGGTACCCCATCATTGCGCCAGCAAAACTATCCCCAGCACCCGTAGGATCAACAGCATGCTCAATAGGATAGGATGAAGCAACAAAAATATCTCCTTCAACAAAAAGCATCGCCCCATACTCCCCTCGTTTAATGACCACAACCGAAGGCCCCATGGCATGAATCTCTCGTGCAGCGCTTAAAATATGACTTTTCTTAGAAATCAAAAACGCCTCAGTCTCATTCAACGACAGCAAATCCACATGCCTGAGGGTTTCTTTTAAAGCCTCAGGTTTGCCCGTAATCCAGAAATTCATGCTGTCGCAGCCTACCCAACGCGGATTTTGAACCTGTTTCAGAACTTCAAGCTGAACCAAGGGATCTAAATTGCCCAAAAAAACATAAGAAGACTGGCAAGCCTCCTGCGTCAATTTGGGATGAAAATGCTCCAAAACGTTCAAGGAGGTGGAAAGTGTTTGCACCTCATTTAAATTATTCTGATAAAGACCAGACCAATGAAAGGTCTTCCCCTCAAGCCTTTGGACACCACTCACATCGATCCTTCTTCGAGCAAGCCAATCCAAATGATCTGAAGGAAAATCGCTTCCCACCACTGCTACTGCTTTTACAGGAGCGTAAAAAGAAGCAGCTATAGAAAAATGATTCACGGATCCACCGAGCGTACTATCCACACAACCCGAAGGCGTCTGAATACTATCGAAGGCAAGAGATCCTACCGCAACAATCGCATCATGAGAATTCATCGGGTACGAATTAAAGCTCAAAAATACTCCCAGTGTCAAGAAAACAAACTAGTACACAATCGCTCGAGGGTCCAAAAAAACACGAGGCGCAACACGCTGAGGTCGCAAAGGCAAAGACTCTATCCATTGATCAATCCGAAGCATAGTATTCTCAAAACCAGTCCAACCACGACCCATCGGACTCCACTGATCACCTCCCTCCTCGCACCGGAAACAATACAACTGAGGAATCAGCATTTCAGATGTTTGTGAGAAAAATACAACCCCTCCTTTCTCATTGAACCAAAAAGTGCCCTTCTCGTCAGCACTCACGGGCAAAGACTTCAAACCACGATGCACTTTGGAAGGATCTTGAAGCCAAACCATCCTTCGACTTTCCATCGCGTACTGAATGACCCGGGAAGAAGGCAAATGCGTCTTTTCCCATCTCAAAAGCGCTTCCTGTTCCGACCACTCATTTGCATAAACGCCCATCGCCACAGCAAGCGCTAAAAGAACCCCACCTAATCCCCGCTCTTTTTGAACCCATAAGGTTTTGAACCATAAGGCATCCCTGCTTGCGTGCGAAGAACCGTTTGGTATTTTTGTCGCTCTTTTTGAAAAAGCATTTGTAATCCAATGCATAAACTCACCAAAATCACTAGTCCTAAAATCGATTCAAAAAAAATTTGTCCGCACTGATTCATAGACGCACTCCGGTGACACCCACCTTGCTTTCCACTCGCTCTCTTCTAAATACAACTCTGCCGCAGCAACTCGGGGAGCATGATGAACCCCTAAACGAAACCGCGGATGGACTGTCAATCTCAATGACTGCTCTCCCACAATATCCGGT
>DAISZI010000263.1:0-2717 GCA_036824885.1 Oligoflexia bacterium | reverse complement strand
GGCAATCACAAGACCCTGTGTTTGAATCACTCCCTCTCCCATTTCAATCACAAAAGGAGAAGCACGCAAATCCACACGCACAACAGAATCCTGTAAAAAACGGGTCCCAAACCTCTCAGCCTGAGCTCGAAAAGCAGCCATCAACTCAGGACCTAAAACAGCATGAGCAAAACCGGGATAATTCTCAACCTCACTCGTGATCATCAACTGACCACCGGGCTGACTACCCTCAATACAGACAGGATCAAGACTTGCTCGAGAAGCATAAATTGCAGCGGAAAGCCCAGCCGGACCTGCACCCAAAATAACCAAACGCTCTAATTTCTCTGACAAAAGAGTCACCTGGCAAAACGCCCCAAGTGAATCTCCTGGTCATCCTCATCAAAGCCGTCTTCCAGAGCATCCAGATTAACCCACTGGGCATTGAAAGCATCATCCGGAAGCTCAAGTAGGGATTTTTTCCAATCATGAGTGGTCAAAGCTCCGCGAGCAATATTTCTCTCTAAAAGCCGAACATCCAACCTTTTAAAATCAAACGCATCGCACAAAAGAGTCATACCTACTTTATAAAGCCATCAGGCCTTTCTGTCAATGCCAAGTTCTTGGTTGATCCGAATCCCTCAATGAACCCGAATTTTTTTCTGTAACCCGCCTCTGATCATGATCCACAACCAATGCTAAGTGCTGGGAACGACGTTTTTTTTTCGATCTCGGAGTGGAAAAATCGAATAAAGCCAACTGCAAATAAACAAATCCAAAACCCATAGCAGCAAGCTGTGCGACACCAGACAAAACCCCTCCTGAGGCATAGAGAGTACTTAAAAGCTCCGCAATAGCCAAAACCCAAACGAAATGCCGAGCCTTCATGGGAAAAAACATCATAAAGAGAAGAACTCTTTCCTTAAAAATCAGTCCGTAGGCCGTTAAAAGACCGTAGACCAGCCCAGAGGCTCCCACCATTTGATGATAACCAGGAGAAAAAGAACCAAAAAAAACAAATACCAGAGCAACACTGATCGCACAAAAAAACGTATATCGAAAAAAACGCTTGAACCCCCAAAAACTTTCCAAATCACTTCCAACAAAAGCAACCATCAACGAATTAAAAAGAAGATGAGAAACATCCCTATGCACAAAAACATAAGTAAACAACTGCCAAAATTGATGCCTTTCCCAAGAAGAACTACTCAAAGAAAAAATAGAGAAGAAATGCGCTCCAAAAAATCGATCCCCCGTCTGCTGAATCAAAAAAGAGACGAAAAGAAATACTAACAAAATTTTGACAAATCGCGTAAGACGAATAGGCATACCATCCCTATGTTAACACAACTCTATAATCTTAATCGACACTGAAATCCATACTAAATCGATATAATTTAAAATGTTTTTAAAATTTCATCCACCTAAAAACCCTACCAATGAAAACCACCAAAACCAAAATAAGGATTCCAATAAGCCATTCCAGGATAAGCTCCTGAAAAATACCCAGGATAGTATTCTAAACCTCGATAAGCATTCCACATATTTCCATTCATCATAGTCATAGCATCTAATAACATACTCTCTTGAGCCAAACCAAAGGCGCCTCCAACAACCGCCCCAGTAAGTCCCATAAGAGGGAACCATGGATTAGGCGCACCCGATCCATAATAAAATGGATCTCGGCGATTATAACGATTCCTATGGCAATCGACGCAATCATCATCTTCTCTAGATAAACGACCTCTGTAAAATCTTCAAGAATAAGGAAATCTTCGAGCAACTGAAAAAACATTTTCAGAAATTAAAAAAAAAGAAAAAAAAATAATTAAAAATTTGACTCTTTGCATTCAAAACCCTTTTTAAATATTGACTCAAAAAGCATTCCAAAAAAACAGCAAGAGAGATTCCAGTAAAATCAAAAAAAGTTGACAAACTGCTTTGTTTACTTGGTTAAATTATCCATACTTTTCTCAAAGCAAGATCTACAAATAAAATATAATCTGAATAAATCCAAAAAAACATTCTAAATTTTTTGATGATCAAAAAACAAGGACAATGTTTTGATGACTAATCCCACTTCGAGCCCATTTTTTATTAACCAAACATGCTTCATCATCAAGCAATCAAATGCTTTACTCATTAAGTCTTGAATTACCCTCTTCAGACATCACCATAAATAACTCATAACCTCAGAACTCATAAAACTCGACTTTTAAGTTTTTTAAAACTATTTAAACTTAAAAAAAGAAAAAACTTCAAGCTGTTGTCCAAATATCGGCGAAAAATCTGAGACTCAAGTAAAAGGCGAAGAATAACACCTAAAATAAACAACAACTACCTTTTCCATGCCAATCTCACATTTAAAACCATTGCTTCAATACCTGATCAAAAGCCCGATTATGCAACTTCGAAATGGCACCTCATGGTTCAAAAAGGTCTTTTAGGTCGTTTCTCACGAAGCATTGTCTCCTGAACAGACCGATCACAATCAACACAATCCTCCTGTATTTGCATCGAATCTTCTTCCTGCTCGTGATTTCTCAACTTTCTCGTCCTTTTTTTGAGACGATTTATATCGCTTTTTTTTCGTCTATATTCCTCAGCAATAAGCTGAATAATCTCTCCTACTTGAACAGCACACTTCATGCAGTCAACGTCCTTGCGGCAATCAATAAAATTCATACGTTGATGCTCAGATGCATAAAAATCTGCAATTAAAATAAAAAATAATATTA
>DAISZI010000262.1:0-2732 GCA_036824885.1 Oligoflexia bacterium | reverse complement strand
ACTAGCTTTATTTCAGGCTGGACTAAACCTCAAGTTTGCTTTTTTTTAGGCATTTTTTTTACTTCAGATGCTTTGTACGCTATTTTTTTTCAAACAAATATGTGGAATTTTTCAAATCTTGTCAATCAAGGCGAATTAGATATTTTATTGACAAAACCCATAAATCCTCTTTTCCTGGCACTCACACGATCTATGAATTTAGGATCTATTTTAAACGTAATTTTTGGTTTAACTATCGCATCCCACTATGCCACAAGCTCAGGATTTCAAGGCGGATTACATTGGCTGAAACTAGGATACTGGTTAACCGTAGGAGTCAGCACCGCTTTACTGCTACGATTTAGCTTTTGCATTTGGGTATTTTGGACAGAAAGAGGAGGAGCGTTCTCCCGATTGTACTATCAATTTTTTACCTTTGCGACTAAACCAGACTCTCTTTATCCCAAAATGATTCGTTATACGATCTTAAGTGTTTTGCCTTTTGCTTTCATAGGAAGTGTTCCAGCTCGAGCACTTCTTCATGGATTAAGTCTTGAAGAACATCTCCATATCCTTGCAGTACTTTTAGGATTTTATCTTTTGAATAGGACACTTTGGAGACAAGGACTAAAACGCTACCAAAGTGCAAGCAGCTGATATTCATCAGCAATAGCTTTAAGCATTAACGCTATCATCCTTTCTCTTCTAACACTTCGAGTATTTTTTGGTTCTCGTGTATCTTGAAAAACCCCTTTTTTAACTTAGCAAGCATTTTTGGGTCCACTATAATTCACACGTAGTGTGGCAAAAAAGTTTTATCATAACAACCTATCTGACTTACTGAAAATGTGACCCTTGTCTGAATCCCATCAGCACCGCATGCAACTATTGCTCAGATTATCTGTCAATCTTAAAAATTTAAGACAGGCGGTTAAAACCACAGAAGTATCCTGCCAAAAAAGAGAACAGCAGGAATCAAAAAAACCCGTAAAATACCTCCAAAGAACTCCTTTTTAATGATTGATCAACAAAAGCATGTGCATGAGTTTAATATGTAACTTTAAAGATTTACTGAACCTTGCCTCGAAGCCTTCGTTGCGGAAAAAATTCTGAGCTATTTTAGGACTTCAAATTTTTTCTTTCTAAGACTCAAAATCTATCAGCAAAACCTCTCATGATCTAGACAAAGCTAAAAAATTAAACTACTACCCTAGTGCTATAACACTCAAGCAGGAATGATGAAATCAGTAAGATCACAGACAGGAATAAGGAAGCATTTACGGTTCAACTGAAAATGTAACAAGTCAAGTCACTGCTTGAGATAGAAGAAGCGATTTCGCAACAACTTGATGAGGCTAAAACGCTGGCTATAGAAGAAATGAAGCGGTTTCATGCAAATAATACTTTGGTTGAGACATCCCATGAAAGCCTTCAGGACAAAAAAATTTCTTCTCCTCTTGAACCGGATGAAGTAATGATGGGCAAGTAAACATCACATTCTGCCCGTTTTTTAATCAAATACAATCAGCAAATCGAAAGTGTGAAATTCTAAAATATTTCGTGCATTCGTTAATCCGGCGGGATAACCCGCCGGAGACGAAAAGACCTCTTTTGCTTTATGTTTAAATCTCAGCATAGATGATTGAATAAAGAAACTATTCTAAAATTAGTTTTTTTTCATTTTTTCCAAGATATTCTAAATTATTATTTAAAATTTCATCGTATTGAGCCACCAGATGAGACGCGAAATTTCTTTTTTGACCATTTTGAGCGGCTAGGTAATGAGATTCCTGATAAAAAAATGCCGGAAAAAGATCATTAAATTTTAAATGAGCATTCGGGAGAGATCGATTTTTAATATTTTTCATACTATCCTCAATCAGCCAACCAACACTGTGATAACCGATCTTCTCATTGAGGATATGTGCAACAGGATCTCCTGCTACATGAATTCTTAAAATATTTTCTTCCCCCAAAGTATTCGAAACCCAAAGCTTCGAATCTTTTCCGTAAAAAACCCGAGGAGATGAAAATAAAACCGCAGCCACATGAACTTCCTTATAAAAATGTTTTTTATTTTTATTATTTAAGAAGCTCTTAAAGATAGGAGCAGAAAGACTCGCCATTCCTCCTCCCTTGCTATGTCCGGTAAAAATAATAATACTTTTTCTTAAAACTTCATGTTCATTTAAAAGACTGATTAACTTTTCATTAATATCATTCTGAACACTTGAAAGATTATTCGCGATACCTCTATGCACAAAAACAGATGGATCAATATCTTGAATATTTAAATCATACGCTCGAACCGGCATAAAATCTCGATTGGAACCCCAATCCGTTTCATCATCTAACTTGCTTGGAAGCAGGGATCCCGTTTGAGAGCCATGAAAAGCAACAATAATCGCAGGCTCATCAAGCTTATAGGCAATAACACAAGAAATATCTTTTCCCCCATTATTTCTACCCGTTCTTCCCTCAATAGGAATAAAACCACTCCATCCCTTCAAAGAATATTCATCTTCGATTTTTTTACTCATCATTTTAAAATTTTCAATTTTCTCCTTAATCTTATTGATTTTTTTAGTTATCTTTTTGTCATCATAATACCCTTGAGATGAAAAAAAATTAACAAATTTTTTGGAGAAATAATTTTCCAGTTTTCTTTCTCGACTATCTATTTTCGCTTTTAAGTAACTTAATTCGTTAAAAGTTAAAACAGACCGATAAACTTCTGAATTTAATTTAGGATG
>DAISZI010000261.1:0-2743 GCA_036824885.1 Oligoflexia bacterium | reverse complement strand
CCCATGGATAAATTTTTATCCATGCAAAAAGAATTTGAAAATCACTTTAAAGAAAAAGATACGAGGAAACATTTCTCTGGAAGAGAAATGTCAAAAGTTAAACGAACTCAGTCTTATAAAAAGAGAACTGAAAATCTAGAACCCGCTTATGCTTATTTGTTCCAATAATAATATTTTTGAAAAACTTGAAATTCGAGTATCATTTTTGCAATATTTTCAATCTTATTCATATATCCATTTGATCATGAAGGTAATCTCAAAAAGAAGTCTTTAGTTTTTTTGATTCAGGATGGTGTCTTTAGATTTTGTACCGCTTTCACTATTTTTTTTGAGATTAGGTGCTTGATATCGTAAGTCTAAGTTTTGAGGGAAGCAGCGGGAGTCACTTGGTATGTCCAAGAGTGGTATTCAGTTCTTCTCCTGAGATGAGGAAGGGGAAGACCAAAAAGGGTGTCCCAAGAAGATTCAATCAAGGTGCCTCACGAAAGATTTGAGGGAATAAGACAAAGTCAACCTAGATCTCAAGCGAAACTGAACCTCCCTAGGCAGTCTGGAGTTGAGTAGCGGTGATGGTGAAGGTCCGAAATCCTTTCCGTAGCAGAGCAAGTCATAGAGGTAGGAGAGATTGAGCTGTCACTATAGCTTGGGATCCAGTGAGCCTAAGAGGGGGAAGGAGAGTGTGAGGAAGCTGTAGTGGTGATAAAATCAGGAGCCGATGAGGTTACGGTGAGTATCTGAGGATAAAATTGCTGAAAAGGAAGGGAAGTTCGAGCTGAAGGGGTTAGCGTCTGCATGAGAAGATCAAAACTAAGATAGTAATGGTTGAAATCAGATGAAAGATTCTTGTTTAGTAATAAGGTGTATGACTGATGCAACGAGAGAGTTTACAAAATAGCCATTCAGGAAGTGAAGCGAGAGAGCCTTCAAGTGATTTTTTGAAAGAATTTTATCAATCCATTTATGACCCATTGTCTCTTTTCAGCTTATGGAAAGCGGTATTCTTTATTGCTCGAAAACTCAAAAACATTATCTTGAGTATTTTTTTTGACTTCGTATGATGCTCAAGATGATGTTTAGCATGGCTTAAGCAGGTTACTATGTCTATTGATTGGTCGCAAATGGGAATTAGAGCGCTTAGGAGGGTGGACCCCCTTGTCTAGGCAAAAAAGAGCAAAAATAAGTTAAATTTTAAAATACAGTTTATTCAAGATTTAATGCAAAATTCCTCCTTTTGAAATGAAAGGGATCAGCTGGCCGCAAGCTGCTCGAATAGATTCAGATTTTTATCATCCATCTCGACTTACTAGTAGCTTCGAATTCCCTCTTGCATGGATAGAGATGGATTGCGTATAACGGGTGCAAAGCTCATAGGTGATCTGCATTACCGATCACCTATGTTTCCTTTTTCAGCAACTGATGTCTCTACCATAGTTTTACCGAACGCCTCATCTCGGATTCTCTTATCTTCCGTATCTAGAAGTTGCTGGTTGGGAAAAATTCTGTACATAAGAGGTATATGATTCGGTGTCCAAGTCTCTGGCTTGTTCTTGAGTTTTCGAGCGTGAGGATATTCGACTTCTCTGTCGAGTGTCTTACGAAAAACAAGAACCAGGTAAATTCCTTGTTCATCTTCTAGATCTTTGCCGCCACGGGTTAATATGCGAGTTGTAATCACATTTTTACTTAAAAATTCACCTACAGTAGGGAGGAATCCAAGTCTCACATTACGTTTCTTGCCTTCGCCGAAAACTTTTCGTATTTCGAAAGCTTGAAGGTAGTTGTAGTATAGCTCTTTTCTTAGAAATTTCCTATGTGATTCATCAAAATTTCCCGAAACAAAATCATCGGCAGAGGGGCAGTTTGTTGTTCCGCAAGGAAAAATATCTTCTAAAGTATTTTTTGGAATAAACGTGTATTGAAATGCAATATTTTCTGGTGAATTTATTTCAATAAATTCTTTAAAAATTTTCGATTGAGTAACGCCTGAGCTTTGAATCTCGTTGATTAACTGACTTCGGAAAGGTTCATAATTTGAAAATTGAAGCACATGAGGTACTGTATGGTGCGGAACATATATTTCTAATAATCGTTCAGGGTGATAAGGATCAACAACAAAAGCTGCAAAAATAAAATAGAGACCTCTTCCCATTGTTTGACCATTCATTAGGTTGTCTTCTGCATGTTTGTTATTAATGACAACTTCCATTAAACCTTCTATTCTTAAATCAATAAATCTATTTTTAACTAAATGATGTACTGCCTGACTATATAATTTGTTATATTCTGCACAATAATCTTTTTCAACTAATCGAGAAGCTTCTTTCTGAAAAAACTCATGATAGTTTTCATTTTCTGGAAAATCTAAGATACCGTTGATTGCTTCGTCTGCAATAAAAGTATGACTTAAGCTATAAACCGAATCTTCTACTGACTGAAAATAAAAAGAAAAAGAGATACTTTCTTTATTGTTTCCTAAAATAAAATTTTTAAGAAGACTCGACTTGATGAGTCCTTTATTTAAAATCATATCTATCAGATTTTGTTTATCTCCAAGAAATTTAATTTTTTTCTTAGGTTTAAATCTAAGTGAATTCTCTAAGAGAGGTTGCAGTAATCTAAAATTAGCATGATTAGAATCTTTAAAAATAACAGAAACACAATATAAACCCGGATGAGATTCTGGATGATTTTCTTCTGCATCAACTAGACACAAGCATCGATAAAAATCGTAACAATTAGGTAT
>DAISZI010000260.1:0-2744 GCA_036824885.1 Oligoflexia bacterium | reverse complement strand
AGCCGCAGTTGCCCCTGTGATAGGCGGAGATGGTTGATGGTGATCTAATCCTACCCAGACGACGGTAGTATAAGTGCCTGTGTATCCTGCAAACCAAGCATCCCGATAATCACTGGTGGTGCCTGTTTTACCACAAGCAGGCTGTTGAAAGCCCCAAGAGGCAGCTTGGCGAGCGGTTCCTTCTTGAAATACGTCTTTTAAAATCGTGTTTAAAAGATCCACTGAGGTAGGATCTAGCTTGGATTCTGGGTAAGAGTTAAATCGAGCAAGCTCAGTGCCGTTGGAGAAGATGCTTCGGATCGTTAAAAGAGGCATTTGCGTACCTCTGTTAGCAAGGGTGCTGTACATTTGTAAAACTTCTAAAGGTGCCAGCTCGGCACTTCCCAGGGGTAATGAGGGAACTTCAGGAAGTTCTGAGGTGATGCCTAAAGCACGAGCGGTATTCAGCAGGGCTTGGTAGCCTAAGAGGTACCCTAATCGGGCTGTAGGAACATTCAAAGAACGAGATAGTGCGTAACGAAGTGTGACCCAGCCTTCGTAGGTTTTTTCGTAGTTTTTGGGGGACCATTTTTTACCCTGGTACGTGAGTGTCCAAGGACGGTCTTCTAAAGGATAGCCTCCTGCATAAATAGTTCCAGATGTATCTGTTTTTTGTTGAAAAGCAGTTAAATAAACAATCGGTTTGAATAAAGAGCCGACTTGGCGTTTCATGTTTAAAATGCGATTAAAATGACTTTTAGTATAATTTCTGCCTCCAATAAGGGCTCGGATATACCCTGTGTGGTGTTCTACACTCATTAAAATGCCTTCGTAAGGAAGTTGGGATTTTTTTTGAATGTGAAGAGTGCCTTCAGTTACTATTTTTTGGGCTAAGGCGTTCCAGTAGGGATCCATGGTAGTGTAAACTTTAAGACCTGAAAGATGAGTATATTCTTGTAATTTAGCTTTGACGGTATCTACAAAAAAAGAAGATTCAGATTGAGATCTTGAAAGACGAATCGGTAAGTGTCTTGCTTGCTGTGCCTCTTCCGGAGCGATTTGACCTGTTTCTACCATTTTTTTTAAAACTAATTTTTGTCTTTGTAAAGCACGTGTGAGATGGGTGTAGGGAGAGTAGTAATGAGGTCCTCGAATGAGTCCTGCAAGTAAAGCGATTTCACCTAGGTGAAGCTGGTTTATTTTTTTATCAAAGAAATACTCAGCGCCTTGGGCAACTCCATGGATGGCTTGATTGCCTATCTGCCCTAAGTATACCTCATTTAAGTACCTTTCTAAAATCTGTTCTTTGGTGAATTGTGCTTCTAATAAAAAAGCAAGGACCATTTCATTGAATTTGAGAAAGAAGTTTTTTCCTCTTCTGAGCCGTAAGTTCTTGACTAATTGCTGAGTGATCGTGCTTCCTCCTTGTGCCAAGGAACGCGTTTTTATATCGACCCAAAGAGCGCGAGCTAAACCTTTCCCGTCAAGTCCTTTGTGGTCTAAAAAATGCTGATCTTCAATGGCAATGATGGCTTGCCATACCAGCGATGGGATTTCTTCAAGCTTTAAGGGAGTGCGAAAAGTATCAGAAGGCTGGTTGGGGATGACTGCCATGAGCTTGGGTTCTAAAAAAACTTCAGAGACAGGTTGGTCACCTAATTGAATGGAGTCTACTAAGCTTTTGTTGTCAAAGTGGATTCTAACGGTACTTTTTCTTGGGTAGTCTTCTGGGACTAAGTGGCTGGGATAGTCTGCCGGGTGCAGATCCCATTGCCAGTAAGGAAACTTTCCCTGGGCTTGGTAGTTTGATCCCCGAAGCCTCTCTTGGACTTCTGTTAAGCTTTGGGAGAGGGTAATTCGAACCACGTCTGAATAGATACGCGTGGGCTCAAGGGCTTTTTGGTTTTCAAAGACTGTTTTTAAATCTAAGTAAAGGACTCCTAAATAAATCCCAATGATTAATCCAGAAAAGACGCCTGCCCAGAAAAAGAAGTTTTTTTTTGGATTTTTCATACACGTGATTTCAAGACAAGACTCCCTGGGTATGGTATAGCAGCAACCATGCGTGTTTTAAACCGTTGGATCTGTTTTGGTTTTTTGTTTTGTTCCAGTGTGAGTCAAGCGTTAGAGCTTGATTGGTCCGGTCAGTTTTGGGCAGAGTACCACTACTTACATGGTTATGCGATGGGGAGCAGCTCTCCTAGTACCTCAGGTGGGTATGCTATTTCTGGAGGGGGCAGTAAAAATGCAAGTTTTGAAACACTGTTTTTGAGATTGAAGCCTCATGTGCTGGTGAATGACAATGTCTCTATTCGCTCTGAGTGGTGGTTAGGGGATCCTGTTTTTGGTCTTTTCGGAAATGCAGCTCCCGGTACTTCCGATCAGAACCAGTTTTATTCTCAGCAAAGTCGAGGAGCTTTGATCACCGCTCAAAGGTTCTGGGGGGAGTTTGTCACAGATTTAGGGACTTTTCAGGTGGGAAGATTACCATTGCAATGGGGGCTTGGGATCGTTTGGAATTCTGGAGATCATCTTTGGGATCGGTATGTATCGACTTCTGATGCTATTCGGTTTATTGCCCAATTTGGAGCATTGACTTTTGTTCCGAGTGTTTTGATGAGAACCACAGGAAGTACGATTGGAGGGGCCTGTCAAGGTTCTGCTTGTACGGTAGTTCAGGGTTCAGGGGGTGTTACCGACTACTCGGTCATTGCGAAGTATGAGAGTCTGGAAGAGCAATTGGAAGTGGGAGTAAATTTATTGAG
>DAISZI010000259.1:0-2758 GCA_036824885.1 Oligoflexia bacterium | reverse complement strand
GAATAGACGAAAAAAACTATTCAGCAATGGAACCTATGGAATTAAAAAGGATTTCTTTTTTTTCAGATTCCGCATCCCCTGGACCGTTATTCCTTTTTCGGGTAGCTTGATTGAGTTTCTTTGAGCGCCCTTGATTTTGATCTTCCTTACTTTCAGGGGTAGGAACTCGCATTCGGGCTACTAGTTGTTGCGTATGCCGGGCACACAAAATAAATTAATTAAATTTATTAAAAACTTGAAACTTGAGTTTTATTGATTAACCCTGGATTCTTATGGATAACAATCCGGGAGAATCTAATTTGCGTGGTTGTGTTTCAGGGAGAAAAGCCTATTGTGGTTGTGGAGTGATCTGGAGCGCGATATTTTTACGTCAAATTGTGAGTATTCTTCAAGCAATGCAATGGGATATAAACAAAAAAAAATGGGTAGATTTATATCTTAATGAATGTGCGATAGCAGGTGGCAAAGAGCCTGAAGATATTTCTTAATTTTGGCCCTGGAGTATGAAACCAGAAAAACTCATTAAATTAGGTGGTAATCCTGAAAATACTTCAAAGAAAGATCAACGATAACAAAAGAGGAAATCAAAAAGAAATGCGATGATCTCATGGAAAAAAAGAAGTCCGAAAAGCGAAAGCAGTCTATAAAAAAATGAAATCGGTTTTAACAAGAAAAACTACAAAAAGTATTTAAAAAAGGCAAAGAATCCCTTGCGTCGCACTTCAGGTTTTTATCTTGAGAAGATCGTACATCGGCAATGGCACGACGTGCGAGTGGTACCATGTACCTCAACTCCAAGATCCTGCATATGAGAAAGGTGCCGAGCCCCCTGAGTTCTGATTTTATTGTTGCTGAGATTCAAGGTGCGAAGACCCAGCAACTTCGAAATGTGCATAGCCCCCGTATCTCCGATCTGATTAGATCTAAGATTCAAGTTGGTAAGGTTCTGCATATGAGAGAGGTGCTCAGCTCCCTCATCTCCGATCGAACATCTGTTGAGATTCAAGGTAGTAAGCCCCTGCATACGAGAAAGGTGCTGGGCGCCTGAAGGGCCGATAGGATTCCATCTGAGATCCAAGTCGGTGATCCCCTGCATACGAGAAAGGTGGCGGGCCCCCTCACTTCGGGTTGCAGTACAACTGAGATTTAAGGTGGTAAGCCCTTGCATACGAGAAAGGTGCTGAACCCCCTGACTTCGGATTGGATTCCAACTGAGATTTAAGCTGGTAAGCCCCTGCATACGAGAAAGGTGCTGAACCCCCTCACTTCGGGCTGCAGTCCAACTGAGATTTAAGGTGGTAAGCCCCTGCATACGAGAAAGGTGCTGAACCCCCTCACTTTGGATTGCATTCCAACTGAGATTTAAGGTGGTAAGCTCCTGCATACGAGAAAGGTGCTGAACCCCCTCACTTTGGATTGCATTCCAACTGAGATTTAAGGTGGTAAGCCCCTGCATACGAGAAAGGTGCTCAGCGCCTTGACTTGTGATCCTATTGTGACTAAGATCCAAACTTGTAAGGCTTCGAATAGTAGAAATATGCTGAGCTCCTAAGTCTTCGATTTCATTAGATTTATTAAAAAAACTACCTCCGAGTTTCAAGGTAACAAGGCCCGGTATGGTCGAAATGTGTTGAGCCCCCACAGCTCTGATTTTATTCTTGCTGAGATCCAAGGTCGTGATTCCCTGTAGTTGAGAAATGCTCTGAGCCCCGGCATTTCCGATGGTGTTCTTGCTGAGGTTTAAGGTCGTGATTCCCTGTAGTTGAGAAATGCTCTGAGCCCCGGCATTTCCGATTTTATTCTCGCTGAGGTCTAAGCTCGTGATTTCCTGTAGTTGAGAAATGCTCTGAGCCCCGGCATTTCCGATGGTGTTCTTGCTGAGGTTTAAGGTCGTGATTCCCTGTAGTTGAGAAATGCTCTGAGCCCCGGCATTTCCGATTTTATTCTCGCTGAGGTCTAAGGTTGTAATTCCATGTAATTGAGAGAGGTGGTGAGCTCCGGTATTTCCAATTTTATTCTCGCTGAGGTCTAAGCTCGTAATTCTTTGCATTTGAGAAATACTCTGAGCTCCTGCAGCAGTGATGTTATTCCTACTGAGATCCAAAGTTGTAATTCTTCTCATGCGAGAAATAAAAGCTGCTCCAGCATCTCCGATTTTATTGCCTCCTAGCTTCAGGGTGGTAATTTTATATATATTAGAATGATCCTCGTTGGTTTCGTCTTGCTCCGATGCAAGAAAATGAATGTGGTTATTGCTAAGATCTAAATCTTCAAGACTTTGCATGATGGCCACTTCTATAAAACCTTGCGCCTTGATTTGATTGCTCGAAAGATTGAGTTTTTTCAGTGCTTGCATTTGAGCAATTATCGATACTTCAGAACTAGTGATCTGCTGATTTTTAAGACTTAAGACTTCTAATTCATCAAAATAGGGAGCATCTTGCAGAAATTGATGAACTAAGAGTTTATTGCCTTGAAGATCTGTAACAAAGTTCAGCGATAATTCCTTAAGCCCTGCTGGCAATCTTCGAATGAACTCAGGATCAATTTTTGAATCTGAAATTTCTAATTTTTCAATACTTTTAAAATTGCTTCTTTGAAAAATTTCGGAGAACTCGGTATCGGTAACAGTTCCTCCGGCAAACTTGAGCCGATAGGAGGCTTCAGACGTCATTTCAATACTACGATGCATCGCGACAGCTAAAGAAGAATGGTACAGAGAAACTGAGATCCAAAAAAAAATAAATTTTTTCACGAA
>DAISZI010000258.1:0-2780 GCA_036824885.1 Oligoflexia bacterium | reverse complement strand
GTACTTGAAAAAGTCTATGAGACTGGGGTGTCTCTGACAAAAAAAGAACTTAAACTCTATTTAAGTAAACTAAAACGCTCTCTGATTCTTACTAAATGGGATATATATATAAAACTATTAACTTGTAAAATATTTGCTTTGGATTTCCTAAATTGCCACATTGGTTTGCAATTCATAAATGGATTGAATTCACATGATGAGCTGGATACTTGACCCCTAAGTCCGGTTCCGTGGAAAGTGATCCCCTTATTCTGAGAGCCACTTGCCCGGAACTCAGATTTTTTTATCAGCAAACTTTGACGCCCTAGTAGGACTTGCAACAAGTTACGTAGACTCCCATCGCCTGACGAAGCGCATCTATTCCAGCTTGTCCGACTTGATTATCGTCAAGATTTAAGAATGCAATTCCCTGCATGCGAGAAAAGTGGATTGCTCCAGTATCTCCAATGCGATTGTTAGAAATATCCAACTTTCTAACTGTATGCATACTAGAAACATGTTCAGCACCAATATCTCCTATATTATTAAAGGACAGGGTTAAATCTGTAACTCCTCTCATTTGAGCAATGTGAGCCGCTTCATCGTCTCCAATTAAGGCATGTTTAGCTATTAAAGTCCTAATCCAGTGCATACCAGGCATATACTGTGTATCCTGAATGCTCATCTTAGCGTCATTAATCTTCAATCTTCTAAGCTCATACATACGAGAAATTTCAAGCATCGCAACATCAATCTTATCATCGAGACCGATCTCAAACTTTCTCAACCCGATCATACGAGACAGGTAACTCTCATTATTCTTTTTGATCTCATTTTGATACATACAAAGGTTTATAACTCCATTCATTTTAGAAATGCTCTTCGTAGCAAGAACAGGGAGTTCATTGGCATCGATACTCAGAATTCTAATCCCTAGCATTTGACTAATGCTGGCTGCCGCGTCTACTCCGATGTTATTTATGCCAATGTCTAATTGGATAATACCCTGCATTTTAGAAATGTGCTTCGCTCCAGCAGCATTGATCCTACTTGAATCAAGAAACAGTATTTGAATCCCTTTCATACGAGAAATATGCTCAGCTCCAGTATCACCGATTGCATTGGCTCCAATGTTCAGTGTTACAATTCCTTGCATTTTAGAAATGTGTTCAGCTCCAACAGGACCGAGTTCATTGTTACTGATAACTAGTCTTTTGATCCCCTGCATTTTAGAAATGTGTTGAGCTCCAGCAGGACCAAGTTCAGCAAAATGAATACTCAACTCGACAATCCCCTGCATTTTAGAAATGTGCTCCGCACCAGTAGGTCCGATGGGATTTCGATCAAGATGCAAGACTGTAATACTTGTCATTTTAGAGATATACTTTGCTCCATTTTCATTAATATTAAAGTTAGTAATTTTTAACTTATCTATTCCTTGCATAGGAAGAAGATGATTGAAGCCGTCATCGTCGCCTTGTATGGGTGGCATTCCGTAATTATGAAGAATTAAAGATGTCAGCCCAGGCATTTTAGTAAGACGGCCTACTCCTTCGGCATCTAAGTCGTTGCCATAAATATTTAAGTATTCAAGGTTCGGCATTTTAGTAATATAATAAGCTCCATCGTTCTCGATTTTATTTGAAGTAAGAATTAATTTCCTAAGCCTTCGTAGTCGAGCAATCCGAGAAAGCCCAAGGCCCGTGATTTGGTTACGGCTAAGATCCAAATAGGTGAGCCACCTCATGCGAGCAATATATTCTGTTCCAGCGTCTCCGATGGCACTTCTATCAAGGTGCAGTTGGTTGACTGTTGGCATGGCAGAAATGTGTTCAGCCCCATTTTCTTTGATAAGATTGCCGTCAAGATGCAGTTCGACGACCATGAACATGCGAGAAATGTACTCCGCTCCAGCGAAGTTGATGCAATTGTCAGCAAGATTCAATGCTGTAACATTGCTCAAATTCGCGATATTAGCCAAGCCATCGTCTTTGATGTGATTCTTGCTGAGATTTAAATTTTGAAGACTTGTCATCTGAGTAATCGCAGAAGCCCCATTCGTTCCGATCAGATTTCGACTCAGATTTAAGTTTTCAACTCCCTGCATTTTAGCGATGTGCGCAGCGCCTGCGTCTCCGATGAGATTTTTACTCAAATCTAAAATTTTAACTCTTTGCATTTTAGAAATGTGTTCAGCACCGGCATCTCCTATTTGATTAGCACGAAGCATTAATTCGGTAACATTTACCATTTCAGGGAAAGCTAACGAGATTTCATCGTTGATCTGATTGTATTCGAGGGTTACTTTTTGCCAGTTTAATTTCTGGGTATCTATTTGAGCGGCAACTAAAAAGTTTTCATCGTTTGTCTGATTGCATTCGAGCATGAATTTCTGCAAGCTTGATTTCTTGGGATCTATGTTACATCTGAGAGTACCAATCAGGTTTTCGGTTATATCTAACTCTTTCAGCTTTTTCATGTCATAGATAATGATAAGACCTTCAGTCGTCACTTGATTGTTCTTAAGCATCAAGGTGTCGAGTCCTTGCATTCTTGCAATGACAGAAACTTCATGATCACCAATGTGCTGATTTTCAAGGTTTAATTTTTTTAGGCTTTGAAAAAATGCAAGATTCGGTAAAAAATTACAGATTTGAAGAATACCTCCCCGAAGGTTTCCAACGGCGTGTAGTGACAGGGTTTGAAGACCCGCAGGTAAGTTATTGAGTAAATTCGGAGTAATTCTCGAATGTTCAATTTCTAATTCTGTAAGATTTTCAGGGTTGTCACCTTGCATTGTT
>DAISZI010000257.1:0-2784 GCA_036824885.1 Oligoflexia bacterium | reverse complement strand
TGAAGGAACCGGGATCATCTAAGACCTCTCCATCGCGATTGCCTAAGATATTGGTACTGTACCAGCCCGCCACACCGAGCTGACGATTTCTTAATCCCGGTGCAATCACTGTTTTTAAGAGGGTTTGCCCCGTTTTAAAGTCAGAACCGCAAATAGGCGTCGCCATTTCTAAGGCAAGCTCCTGAAGGCAAGGCATTTCTACGGAGATATTCGGAGAACCGTTGGCATAAGGTACGCGCTCCTGAAGGGATGCGTACGTGTAGATCTGGGAAGGCGCAATAGACGGGTCATTGTCTTTGAGTCCTTGCTCAAAGGATTTGAGTGAATTGTGCACAGATGTCGCCGGGGTATAGACCTCCGTAGAGGCACACCAGACCATGACGGCACGATCACAGCCATGCTTCTTCTTAAAATTTCGAATGTCTTCTCGAAGCGCTATTGCCAGATCCATTTTGTTCTTGGCTTTTTTCACATGAGGTCCTTGCAAACGCTTGACGAAATCCTGGTCAAAAACAGCGGTCATCGGGGTGATCTGACTCAGGGGCTCTTTTAATTGCTCAAGCAGTGGTGGCTCTAAAACGCGGGCATGACAAGCTGATTCATAAGCGTTTTCTGAAAACAAATCCCAACCACCAAAAACAAGTTGGTCCAAAGACGCCAAGGGCACGAGTTCATGAACTTTTTTGAATCGATTCTCTGTTCTCTTTCCTAAACGGATCTGTCCCATTTGCGTATAAGAACCGATAGGCTTAGCAAGGCCACGCTTGATCGCTTCTATGCCTGCGTAAAAAGTAGTGGCCACAGCTCCCATGCCCGGGGTAAGAACTGCGAGTTTACCGTGAGAAGGTGCGATAGGCCGAGAAGGATTCTGAGAAAATTCCATGCTTACCTCATTGTTCAAAAGAAGTCTACTCTAGCTTGATTTTTTTTTGAAGGCAACTCAAAAAGTAGGAAATTTATTTCGTAGAATCTCGTCTTTTTACCAAGTACGCAGGTAGCACTAGGGTCGCAGCAAGCACGCAAGTAAGTTCTCCTAAGATAGCGAGTAGTCCAAAACTTACAAATCCTTGATTTCCAGCAATGAGTAAGGATAGGTATCCCACCATCGTACAGAAACTGCTCAATCCTACAGCGCCTCCTGTATGTTGTAAAACCTTTAAAATATCGGCCGCTTGATTTTTTTTATGACTTTCTCGGTAACGCTGAAAAATATTCACTCCGTAGTCTACGCCGATGCCGAAGGTAATGGGAAGTGCGATAAAATTGAGAAAGTTAATTTTTAAGTTGCAGCCTATGATGATTCCCGCGAGCCACAGGACTCCCAAAAAAAGGGAAAAAAGAATGAGTGCAATGGTTTTTACATTGCGAAATAAAACGATCACGAGGAAAACCACGGCTAAAAAAGCAAAAAGTGTTGCGCGAGGTCCATCGTGCGTGATGTGCTGAGTCATATCTGAAGTAATGGCTAAAGTGCCTGCGATAGGGGTATTCGCCTCCACTGAATCTGCCGTTTGACGCAATTTATTGATAAAACTATTCAATTTAGAGGCGTTATGGAGATCCTCTTGGCGACTTAAAGGAGGTTCTACTAATATCATTTTTCCTACCGAGTGGTTTTTTTCTGTGAATTTTTGAAGGACTAAGGGAGGAAGATCCTTGATGCCGAAGGGTTTGAGTACTTCTGGGGGTAAAAACTCCCTCAGTAGTTTTCGGTCTTCTGTGCTGAGTTGCTTACGAAGCGAAGGTGGAAGTTGCTTGGCAATGCTTTTTAAAATGCGGATTTTTTCCTCTTGTTGGGTAGGGACAAAGTCCTGAATGGTTTGAATAGATCCGAGCAAGGTGTTTTCATGAAGGCGTTTTTCTTCTTTTAACGCATGCGCTATTTTTTCTGTGTTGCCTGGTAAGTGAGGGAGAATGACCAGGGGGGAAAGGTAGTGCTGAAAAATGGTATCGAGGTACTGGGAGAGATAAGCGGATCCATGTTCTAAGCTTGCTTTGTTTCTGAGCCGGGAGAGGTTGGTTTCAAGAATTCGGCTGTTAAAGCGTGGCAAATTCAGGGCACAGATCAAGCTCACGAAAAAAGCAAGCCTCCAGATGGTACGTGGAAAAGTTGAGACTGTTTTAGCAAGCATATGGGATAAAAAACCGACGCTGGTTGTTGCATGGGCTTGGACTAAGGGTCGTATGCGTTCAAATAGGGTTAGGTAGCAAGGAAGCAGCGTGTAAGCGCTTAACCAGCACAAGATCATGCCAAAAAGGCCAATCATGCCGAATTGGTTAAATCCTCTGAAACTTGTGAGCATGAGGGATCCGTAAGAAAGTCCGGCTGCTGAGGCGGCAGTCCAGGTAGAGGTCGCTGTTTTTGTCATGGCGGTATAAGTGGCTCGGGAATGGGTATGACGTTTTCTTCGTTCTTCTAGGTAACGAGCAAGATAAATGATCCCGAAATTGATGCCATTGCCTATGATGATGCTTCCTAAAAATGCAGAATTGGCATTTAGGTAGCCTACCCAAAAAAAAGATACCCCAAAAGTCCAGAGAGTTCCTACGAAAAGACTTAAGATTAAAGCGATTGTCGCACGTATATTTTTATAAAAAAGAAGCATCCCCGCTGAGACTAGGACAATCACGATGAGGGTTGACCAAACGAGATCCTCTACGAGGGCCTCTTGTTCTTCAATGGTATCTTCCACTGCACCCGTAAAATGGACTTGAAGGTCTGAGCTATAGGTTTGTGGCTTTAATTGCTCAATGGCGGTTTGAACGGTTTTTTTCAGCCGAAGG
>DAISZI010000256.1:0-2795 GCA_036824885.1 Oligoflexia bacterium | reverse complement strand
CTCCTGAGCACCAGCATCCCCGATTTGATTTGCGTTGAGATTCAAGGTGGTGAGTCCTCGGATTTTCGAAATCTCCTGAGCACCAGCATCCCCGATTTGATTTGCGTTGAGATTCAAGGTGGTGAGTTTCTGCATATTCGTAATATGTCGAGTCCCATCTAGTCTAATTTGATTATTTGCAAGATTTAAGTTTGTAATTTCTGGCATACCAGAAATGAGCCGTGCTCCCTCTATACCGATTTGATTGCCAGCGAGATTTAAGGAGGTAAGACTCTCTATATTTGAAATCTCCTGAGCCCCCATTTCTCCGATGGAATTCTCACTGAGATCTAAGCTGGTAAGTTTTATAGTTGAAATGTGTTTTGCTCCGGTATCTCCGATTTGATTTTTAGCAAGATTTAAATGGGTAATGCTGGATATATCAGCAAGGAAGAGCGCTCCATTGTCATCAATTTGATTGTTAGCAAGATTGAGGTTTTTCAGCTTTTTCATGAAACTAAAATCGGATAAACTAGTGTTTCCGATTTGGTTCTCGGCAAGATTCAAGGTGACAATAGTTTTCATGTGAGTAATGCACTCCGCGCCCTTGGTTCCCATTTGATTTTGAGCAAGATTCAGGTTTACTATAGTCTTCATACGAGCAATGTGTTCTGCGCCCTTGTCTCCGATTTGATTTTCAGCAAGATTCAGCGTTAAAATCTTTTGCATGTTAGCAATATGATTTGCTCCTATAGGTTCGATTTTATTGGATTGCAGATCCAAGTATTGCACTTCTGACATTTGAGAAATGTGCTCAGCGCCAGTATTACCGATTTCATTGAAATTGAGATTCAAACTTTTCATACCCTTCATGGCAGAAAGGTGTTGCGCTCCAGGCTCTCCGATTTGATTGTTAGCAAGATTCAAGTAGGTGATTTTTTTCATATCAGAAATGCTCTGAGCCCCCGCATCTGTGATTTGGTTGGATTGCAGTTCCAAACATAGGATATTGGGCATTTGAGCAATATGAGCTGCTCCCTCGTCTTCAATGCGATTGAAGTTAAGTAACAAGTTTTTCAATGCTTGCATACGACTAATGTTTTTCGCTCCAAGAGCTCCGATTTGATTATGGCTGAGATTTAAATATTTTATTGCGTCCATGCGAGCGATGTAACGCGCTCCCGGATCTCCGATTTGATTTTCATCAAGCTCCAAAATTTCAACTCCTTGTATTTTGGCAATGCAGAACGCGTCTTGATCCTTGATTCGGTTGTGATGGAGATTTAATCTTCTAGTCTTAAATGGGGGAAGCTTGGTGACTGGAAAAGAGCCTATCTGGTTATTGCTGAGGTCTAAATCTTGAAGCTCCTTTTTAGCAAGAATTCCCACAAACCCTTCGCCTGTGATTTGATTGTTGGGGAGATTTAAGTTTTTGAGTCCTGGCAGTTGAGCGATGGTCGATACATCCCGGTCATGGATGGACTGATTTTCTAAGTTTAATTCTTTCAATTCATTTTGATAGGGTGTATTTTGCAAAAATTGATCGACTGAGAGCCTGTTTCCGTTCAGATCTTCCACGGATTCCAGTGACAATGACTTAAGATCTTGAGGCAGGTTCCTAAATAGCTCAGGATCTATTTTTGAATGTGAGATTTTTAATTTTTTAATGACTTTGAAATCATTGGTTTGAAAGAAATCTGGAAGATCAGTATCAGTGATGGTCACTTTTACAAGATTAAGTTGATCTAATGGGGTATGTCGGGGGTTATGATGTGTAGTACCAGGCAAAGAGGTGGGACCCGGCAAAGGAGTGAAGGACTGAGCTCCTGGATTTGGGCTGGGAGCGGAAAGAAGGTCTAAGGTAAGGCCTCGAGCTGAAAGTTGCTGAGCTGCTGCATCTGTGATGGAATTTCCGTGAAGATACAAGGTGGTAAGACAGCTCAGATCAAAAAAGTGCTGAGCCCCCGCATCTGTGATTTGATTGTTCGTGAGATACAAGGTGGTGAGACCGCGGATTTTCGAAATGGATGAAGCTCCCACATCTGTGATGGAATTATAGCGCAGATCCAAGGTGGTAAGACCCCACAGAGTCGTAAGGTACAAAGCCCCCGCATCTGTGATTTGATTGTCGCGTAGAGACAAGGTGTTTAGATTCCACAGAGCAGAAAGGTGCTGAGCTCCTACATCTGTGATGCAATTATAGGCGAGAGATAAAGTGGTGAGACTTCTCAGAGTAGAAAGGTACTTAGCTCCCGCATCTGTGATAAAAGCCCAACTGAGGTCCAGGTTTGTGATGCCCTGCATGTCATGAATGTGTTTCGCGCCAGCATCTTTGATTGGATTTCTAGCAAGATTTAAGTTTGTTATATTTGGCATCTTAGCAATGTGAGCCACACCCGCATCTGTGATTTCATTTTTAGCAAGATCTAAGTTTCTTATGCTCAGCAGGTTAGAAATGTAAGTCACTCCCATATCCGTGATTTTGTTACAGCTGAGATTCAAGGATTCCAACCCCTGTATCTTAGCGATGTGAAGAGCACCGGCATCTCCGATTTTATTCTGAGAAAGATCCAAATTTTTAATGCCTTGCATTTGGGCAAGGCAGTGCGCGTCTGCATCTGTGATTCTATTGTGACTGAGATTTAACTTTTTGATCCTGACTGCGGCAAGTTCTGTCCATGGAAAAGAGCCAATATGGTTATTGGTGACATTTAAATCTTCAAGCCCCTGCATAGCAAGAATCTTGAGAAACGCTTCAGCTTTGATCTTGTTGTTTGAGAGGTTTAAGTTTTTGAGTCCTGGCATTTGAATGATCA
>DAISZI010000255.1:0-2807 GCA_036824885.1 Oligoflexia bacterium | reverse complement strand
TTGGCGCGTTTTGTATCCCAGCTTGATGCTCTTTCTCCTTTGAGGGTTTTAGAAAGAGGTTATAGTTTAGTGCGTGAAGCTTCTACAGGAGAAGTGGTTCGAAGTGCTCATCAGTGGCGACCTGGGATGGCGTTGAAAGTGACTTTTTTTGATGGTGATCAAAATGCTCAGGCTCTCTAATGTTTTTTTGAGCCTTGCGGTTTTTCTTTTTTTTCAATGTGTGAGTGCTCCTCCCCTATCGCCTACGAGTTCGGTGGTTGCGCCGGTGGTGCCCGTGGAGCCGGTAATTCAGTTTGTACCCTCTCAAGCAATTCCTGGCTCTTTGCTTGTGGTCAGTATCAAGTCCTCGAATAAAGTTCCGAAGTTTTTGAAATGGGCAAATACTTCGTTTCCTTTTTATCTTTTTTCTTCTCAGAAGACAGAAAAAGAATTTGAAGCGATCGTGGGAGTTCCTTATGCGTCTTCAGTCGGTCCTGCGAATATGGAGCTTGTATGGGATCAGGGTGAATCTAGTGTTGTGAGTTTTGAAATTTTAGAGCCGCATTATCCGAGCAGTAAGTTACAGGTGGATGGGCGTCGTGTTTTGCCTCGTGCTTCGGATTTAAAGAGAATTCAAAAAGAGCAGGTAATGATCAGCGCGATTTACAAAAAACTGACAGAGACTAAGCTTTGGAAGGGTCCTTTTGAAATGCCTATTGCAAGTAGCATTACGAGTGTCTTTGGGGTTCGTAGGCTTTACAATGATGTTTTAAAAAGTTTTCATTCTGGAGTTGATTTAAGAGCGGCTGAGGGTACTTCTGTGCGTTCTCCGAGTTTCGGTCGTGTGGTTTTAGCTTCTTCTTTATTTTATACAGGAAATACTGTGATGATTGATCACGGGTATGGTCTTATCACCTTGTATGGTCATTTAAGTAAGATACGAGTGCAGGTGGGGGATCATGTTGTTCCTCGAACTCTTCTAGGTTATTCGGGAAAAACGGGTAGGGTGACAGGTCCTCATTTGCATTGGGGAGCTGTGGTGTGTGGCATCAAAATCAATCCTTGTGATTTGACAAAAATATTGAGGTGAGTGCTTGAGGTTCATGTGTTTTATCATAGTTTTTTTTATTCCCTTGCTTGGTTTTGCTTCTCAAGTTGCAGTAACCGTCAAAGCTACTCGTGCTTATGAGCAACCTGATCTTAATTCGAAGATTTTACAAGAAATTCCTGAAAGTTCTTCGGTACGAGCGAGTAATTTACCTAATTTTGGGTTTCATAGGGTTCGATTGGCTTCTGGGGTGGTGGGGTATGTGCCTGCCGATGCTTTGCGATTGTCTTTTTCTGAAATATCACAATCGCCTCCTGCAGTTGCTTCTGGTTTTGTGCCCGCTGAGGTTCCAGTCAGGTTATCTTCTCAGTCATTAGAATCTCAAGTAGCAGCTTCTCAGGGACCAGTGCTTGAGCAGCTGCCTGTTCAGGGTGCCATGCCTGTTCAAGGGGCAATAATGCCTGAGAAGAGAACCATGCCTGAGGGATCTCCAGAATTTGATCAAGATAGATCTACTGCAAGATCAAAACAGTACACTGAGTGGAAATTTTTTGGAAATATGTTGATGTCAAATTTTGATAGCCTTTTTTTGAGCGCAACATCTATCCAAAATATTTATGGGTTGGGAGGAGAAGGGCTTCTATTTCTGAGTTCTTCTTTTTTAGTGGGATTGCGTTATGACCAATTGAACAATCTCTTTCGTCTTCAAGATTCTGCTGACAGCCGTCTTTATGAGGTGTCATTTAAGTTGCGTTCTTTTTTATTGGGTGCGAGTTGTTCTTTCTCATTGGCATCAAAAGTTTATTTGCAGTTCGGAGGTTTTTTTGGTCTCGCTAATCAGTCAATCGAATCTATTGATAGTCAGAGTCCAAGTGCTGTAGGGGGTACTTTTTTAGCAAGCACTAGCACTTTTTCTGCTTTGGGGAAGATGGAATTGCATTGGTATTTTTTTCAATTTTTTTCAACTTTTTTGGAGCTAGGCTACCGTTACGTTCCTGCTTTTCAAGTTAATCCTGGGAGCGTTACTGGATTTGCAACTCGGATTTTCCAGTCTAATTTTGCTTTGAATTATAGTGCGTCTTTTGGGGGAGTGGGGGTTGCGTTTCGTTTTTAAGTATGTTCGATTCTATTTTTAAAACAGCTCTTTTAGTGGAAGACGAGTTGCAGCTTGCATTAGCTTTGCAAATAGCTTTAAAAAAAATGAACATTCAGGTAAGTCATGTTTCCACTCTCAAGGAAGCAAGGCGTCAATTTCGTCTTGAGGTTCCCGATTTTATTCTGTTAGATCGCAGTTTGCCTGATGGGGATGGGCTTCAGCTTTGTCGTGAGCTCAGAGTGTCTCGGTACACTGGTATGATTCTCATTTTGACTGCTTCCGGTACATTAGAAGATCGTGTACAAGGATTGAACGCTGGGGCAGATGATTACTTGCCGAAGCCTTTTTCTTGGGAAGAGCTTGAGGCGCGTGTGCGTGCTTTAGGAAGACGTGGGGTTATTGAGACTGCCTCTGAATGCCTTTGGACGAGTGACATTCAACAATTACGTATCTTAGGTCCAAAAGGTTGGATGCTTCTGACTCCTTTAGAATTTAAATTGGCCAATTATTTGATTGATCGTTCTGGTAAAATTGTGTCAAGAGAGATTCTTTTAAAAGAAGTTTGGGGGTTTACCCTTCTTCCTCGGACGAGGACAGTCGATCATTTTTTAGGAAGATTAAGAAAGTACTTTGAGTTGAATCCAGAGGAGCATTTTCATTTTTTGAACATTCGAGGGGCTGGAT
>DAISZI010000254.1:0-2816 GCA_036824885.1 Oligoflexia bacterium | reverse complement strand
GAGAGCTATTATGATTTTGCGGCAGCTTTAGATAAAATTGGGACTCTTTTGGAGCTGGGGCAGCAGGAGGCCTTTGTTTTTCCTAAGCAGTACCTTTCTATTAAATCGGTGCAAGGGCGACAAAAGCCTCGTGCGGTGAGTCGTTTCATTTTTTGGGCGCTTATTTTTTGGACGGTTTGTATGGTATTTGTTCCTTGGCAGCAGACTTCTGTGGGCAGGGGGCGAGTGATTGCGTATTCTCCGACTGAGCGAAGGCAGACTATTGATGCTCCGGTGGAAGGTCGTTTGGGGCGTTGGTTTGTGGATGAGGGATCTCATGTTGAGGAGGGTGCGCCTATTGTTGAGATTACGGACAATGATCCTGAGATCATCAGGCGATTGCTGGCTGAGAAGGATGCATTGCAAGCTCGGTTAAATGCAGCGCAAATTGCAGAAAAAACGGCTAAGATCAATCGTGAACGGCAGCAGTTTTTGTTGGAGGAAGGATTGAGTTCACGGCGTTCTTTTGAGCTTGCGCAGTTGGAGTCTGCCCGTTATCAAACTGAAGAAGCGAATGCTCGAAGTGAGCTGGTGAGATTGGAGACTCGACTGGCGCGGCAGAAGACCCAGTTTGTACGGGCTCGTCGGAATGGTACGATTTTGAGGAGGACTGCAGGAGAAGGTTCTGTTTTGGTGAAAGCGGGGACTTCTCTTGCGGTCTTTGTGCCTGATACCGATTCTCGAGCGGTGGAGATTTGGATCGGAGGCAATGACGTGGCTTTAATTACTGTGGGACAGAAGGTCCGATTGCAATTTGAGGGTTGGCCGGCGATTCAGTTCAGTGGTTGGCCTTCGGTTGCTTGGGGTACTTTTGCCGGGCTTGTGAGTGTGATTGACGCTGCAGAAAGTGGAGATGGGAAGTTTCGTATTTTGATTGTTCCAGATCCTGAGGCGGAGGCTTGGCCTTCTACGAGGTATTTAAGGCAAGGGATTCGAGCTCAGGGTTGGATTTTGATGGGTCGGGTGAAGCTTGGATTTGAGTTGTGGAGAAGGTTCAATGGTTTTCCGCCTTCCTTGCCGCAACCTCATTATTCTGAAGCTCCACGTTAATTTGTATGTGGTTTTGGTTATTTTTTTTGGGTTGGGTTTCTGTTGCGCAAGGGCAGTCACTCACTTTGCGCAAATTGTTGCTTTCTGTCGATGAGCATTATCCTTTGATTGCTATTGCTGAAGCAGATTTTAAAAAGGCATTGGCTGATCAGCGTTCTGCTGCAGGGGGTTTTGATCCCTTGCTTCAGGTTCGTCAATCCAATGCCCTAGAGGGATATTATCGAAATCGTGTTTTTGATGTTTCGTTGGAGCAGCCTACTTCTCTTTGGGGGACGAAAGTTTTCACAGGGTGGAAGCGTGCTTCGGGAAATTTTTCTGTTTATGATGCTCAATCGATGACTTTTACTGGGGGAGAATTTCGTGTAGGGCTTCAGGTTCCTCTTTTGAAAGGAGGGATGACAGATGAACGAAGAACTCGGTTGAAAACTGCAGAGCAGTCTGTGCATGTAGCTCAAGAAGCCTATTGTGTCCAAAAAAAAGAGGTTCAAAAGCAAGCTAAGTACCGGTATTGGGAGTGGGTTGCCGCTGGTCAAAAAGTTTTTGTGGCCAAAGAGCTTCTCAAAATTGCCATTGCTCGTAATCAAGCGATTGAAAAAAGGATTCAGCGTGGAGATTTACCTGGTATCGATTTAATGGATAATGAGCGCTCGATTTTTCAGCGTCAGTCAGGATTAACAGCTACAGAGCGTTTGTTTCAGAAGATTTCATTTGAACTTTCTCTTTACTACCGTAATCATCAAGGAAATCCCTTAGTGCCTTATTTAGAGGATTTGGGAGAGCATCAGGTGGTGGAGTGCTTAATGGACAAAGTTCATGAATCAGATAATCCTTCTGAATTTCAGATTATTTTAAAAGAAGTAAATCAAAAAAAGGGTTACCAGCATCATCCTGAGATGAAGCGCCTTCAATGGCAATCTCTGAAGACTCAAGCAGAGCTTCGTTTGGCGAAAAATCACCTCTTACCTAAATTAGATGCTAAATTTGGTTTTTATTCAGAGTCAGGAAGTAATCCGAGTGCTTCAACCAGTCCGAGTTACTCCTATTTGCCGCCTAGCTATTATCCTTCTCAGATGAAGTTTAGCTTATTGCTTGAGTTTCCTCTTTTTTTTCGGACAGCTTCTGCTCAGGTGCAAGCTCATCAAGTGCTCTTAGACAAAGTCGATATTCTTCAAAAATTTACGCAGGATAAATTAGCGGTGCAACTAAAAGACGCTATTTCTGGGATGACTACTGCTTATGAGAAATTTAAATTTGCTCAACAAGAAGTGAGAATCTCTATAAAATTGGAAAATTCAGAAAAATTGCGTGCTTTTCATGGAGATAGTAATTTTATGCTCGTTAATTTGAGAGAACAAAGCACGAGGGATGCTATTGGAAAAGGTCTTGATGCTTATACTGAGTTTTATAAAGCCAAAGCTGATTATGATTATGTAGCAGATGTAGTTGATGATGCAATGTATTAATTTATATAAATAGAAGATTTTTCTGGAAAGTTTGCTCCCATCTGCCTAAAGAGCCAAAAACTCGGATGAGTTCAGTGAAGAGCTATTCTCATGCATTGTCTCTCGAGCGTTTTTCCAGAGGGTTAGTTGAAGATGCTTCTATTTTTTATGTCTCAAGGACTATATTTGGATTGCTAATATGAGAAACTTGAAAAATTTTATTTCCCAATGCGCTTGGTTTATCGCCATCTCTGATGGAGTCTCATGTAAGAAACCGTTTTTTTT
>DAISZI010000023.1:0-12287 GCA_036824885.1 Oligoflexia bacterium | reverse complement strand
ACAACACGCTCAATGCCCATACCAAAACCACTATGAGCCACTGATCCATAGCGACGAAGGTCTAAGTACCAACTGTAACTTTCCTCTTTCAACCCATGCTGATGGATACGTCTTTTTAAAACTTCCACCTTTTCTTCACGTGCTCCTCCTCCAATAATTTCTCCATACCCATCAGGAGCAATTAAATCACAACCCAAAGCATACTTTCCTGACTCAACCGGGGGACCTCCCACCGTATCTGCTTGTTGAAAGTAAAAAGCCTTAATACTAGCAGGCATATGATGCAAGAACACAGGCTTGCCAAAAGCTTCACCCAAAGCAGTCTCATGAGGAGCCCCTAAGTCTTCTCCCCATTCAATGGCGACTGCTTGGTCTCTCAAGATCTTCAAAGCCTCATCATAAGAAATACGTGGAAAAGGTGCTCGAATAGACTGAAGCTTCTTAAAGTCACGATTCAAAAGCTCCAATTCTGAAGATTTTTTATCTAAAACTGTTTGAACCAAAAACTCAACGAGCTTTTCTCCTAATTGCATCGCATCTTCTAAGCCTGCATAAGCCATCTCAGGCTCAAGCATCCAAAACTCCGTAAGATGCTTCCTAGTTTTTGATTTTTCTGCCCGAAAAGTCGGTCCCAAAACATAAATTTTTCCAAAAGCCATGGCTCCCGCTTCTCCGTAAAGCTGACCTGACTGGGTTAAAAAAGCCTTTTCCTCAAAGTAATTCGTAGAAAAAAGCGTACTCGTTCCCTCACAAGCAGTAGGCGTTAAAATAGGAGCATCAAACCTGATAAATCCTTCCTGTTCAAAAAAACGCGCAATGGCTGCCATGACTGTGGATCGAATCCTTAAAATTGCCCACTGCCGCGAACTTCGAAGCCATAAATGACGATTTTGCATGAGAAAATCAACCCCATGCTCCTTAGGAGCAATGGGATAAGGCTCAGCAAGTGCAATGACTTTCAAACTATGCACAGCAAGCTCAAATCCTCCGGGCGCTCGAGGCTCCCTTCGCAATTTTCCGGATACCTCTACCGAGGACTCCTGCGTCAGCGATTCAAAAACCTCAAAGCAAGAAGAGGGACACTCCCCCGCATAAAGAATAGACTGCAAGATCCCTGTGCCATCTCGGATCACAAGAAACCGAATTTTTCCAGAACTTCGCTTGTGATAAACCCAACCCTTCACACAAACGACTTGACCTTCCCAAGCCTGAGCATTTTCAATAAAAAAGCGCTTATCCATGAATCAAAAACTCCGCTAAACTCCTAACATAAGCTCCACTTGCTCCCCGCTTAGGACAATAAGACAAATGAGACATATGGTATGCAGTGGATGCAATATCCAAATGAGCCCAAATGGTTTTTTTGCGAATAAATTCTTTTAAAAAACTAGCCCCTCGGATAACCCCCGCGCAACCATCGTTGCCAACATTTTTCATATCTGCAACATCCGATTTCAGATCTTCAAAATACTCCTCAAACAAAGGAAGCTCCCATATCTTTTCACCCTGGATGCGAGCACTTTGCTTCAACTTTTGTATCAAAGAACCATCATTGCCCAAAATAGCACAGCATTGCTTTCCCAAAGCAATGGAAACTGCCCCAGTTAAGGTTGCCACATCAATCAGCACATCAGGCTTTGCATCCTGGGCAAAATCAAGCGCATCTGCAAGAATTAAGCGACCCTCTGCATCCGTATTCACAATCTCCACTGTTTTCCCACTTCGGGCACGAATGACATTTCCAGGCTGAATAGCCCCCCCACCTGGCATATTCTCTGTGAAAGGCATGTAAGTCAGGATCCGCACGGGAGCATGATTCCATGCAGCAAGTAGCGTTGCTCCTAAAACCGTTGCAGCGCCGGTCATATCATGCTTCATCTCTTCCATTTTCAATGCAGGCTTCAGGGAAATACCCCCACTATCAAAAGTCACCCCCTTGCCTACCAAAGCAACCGTTTTTCGATAAGCCTTTTTCGGAATGTACTCCAAAACTACCCATCGGCTTTCTCGATGAGAGCCCTGCCCCACCGCTAAAAAAAGATCCATTTTTTGAGATTTTATCTGTTTCTCAGTCATGACAGAACACTTCAACCCGTACTTCCGGGCCAATTGTTTCGCTTGCTCAGCAAAAGTCACAGGAGTCCCCCAATTAGAAGGCTCATTCGACCAATTACGTGTTATAGCAACCGCCTCACCTACAGAATCCACCCATCCTAATACCCTCTTCAATTCCAAAAATTGCTTTTTATCCTGGGTGTGAAACACAAAGCGTGGCATTTTTTCATCCTTCTTTACCGATCGGTAACCGTGAAATCGGTAGGAAGCAAGGATCAAGCCTTCTGCAAAAGCACCGACCCAGGCTAAAGAGCCTTTCCAACAAAAACTATCCACCTTGACATTCAAAACCCGACACTTCTCAGAAACCAATCGGCTCCAAGTACTCCCTCCTAAAAGGCGTATTTTTTCTAAAAATTCGGGCTCCAAAGAAGCTTTTTCTTCAAGACCTAAACCGACTGACACTAGACCCTGCCTCCCCTCCCCAAAGAAGCCACGCACAGCACCGAGCTTGGCTTGTTGGCCTTGAATTTTGGATGGCATTTGAAAAAAAGCAACAATCGTCGTATCTGCTTCTTCAGAAGGCAGGTAAGACGCAATCATTTGTGGTAATGTACTCATAGCTCTCCTTTGCCCTTGGCAAAGTTTTCATAGCACATAGGTTTGAGATGTTGAAGCGTTATCACCATATTGTAGGGGGTCTCTTTAGAATTATTGATGCAAGCGTCGTGGGGGTCGCTTGGCTTCTGTCCTACTGGGTACGATTTCACCTTCCTATTCTTGAAATCACCAAAGGATTGCCCTCTTTCAGGAAATACGCAGCGCTTGGCCCCCTAGCCGTATCCCTCTGGCTCATCACCTTTTCTTCCATGAAAGTGTACCAATCTCAAAGGATGCTTCGCCGCACCCAGGAGATTCAATTAGTGCTCAAAGCCCACTTCACAGCCATCCTTTTTTTTATTCTCATCACCTACCTGTTCAGTGAGTACCACTACTCCCGTATAGTCATAGGATCCTTTGCCCTTCTTTCAGGTATTTTACTGATAACATTGCGTCTTGTTTTGAGAAATTTCTTACGATTTCTACGTGTTCACGGTTACAATTTAAGGCATATCCTCGTTGTCGGAGACGGCCCAAGCGTAAAACCCCTTCTTGAAAAAATTCGAAAATTCCCAGAATTGGGGTTTAAAATCACAGGCATTTTAACCCATGAAACCTCAACACTTGCTTCATTTCAGGGGATCGAGGTCCTAGGCCATTTTGGAGACATCCAAAAAATCCTAGAAAAATACAAGCCAGATCAGATCTTGCTTGCCTTAGCCAGAAACCAGTATACTGATTTAGAAAAAATTCTGACACTTCTGAAGACAGAAACCATCCATATTCAACTCATCCCCGATGTGACAGAATACATCACTTTAGGCTGTGAAATAGAAGATTGCGACGGACTCCCGCTTCTTACATTAAATCAATCCCACCTCATCGGTTTTTCCAGCATCCTCAAGCGATCAACGGATATCGTCCTGGCATCCCTAGGATTAATCCTCCTTTCTCCTTTACTCCTACTGCTGAGCTTACTCATTAAATGTACTTCCCGAGGAAGCATTTTGTACCGACAAGAACGCATGGGATTAGATGGCATCACCTTCAGCATGTTAAAGTTCAGATCTATGCAAGAAAATGCAGAACAAGAAAGCGGAGCCGTTTGGGCCTCAGCTTCCGATACCCGAAGAACCAAGCTCGGAACTTTTTTAAGAAAAACAAGTTTAGATGAATTACCTCAGCTTTGGAATGTTTTACACGGAGAAATGTCTTTAGTCGGACCAAGACCAGAACGTCCTATTTTCATTCAAAAATTTAAATCAGAAATCCCCCACTATATGCTCAGGCATAAAATGAAAGCTGGGATGACAGGCTGGGCACAGATTCACGGCTTCAGAGGCAATACTTCCTTAGCAAAACGTATCCAATACGATCTTCACTACATCCAACACTGGTCCTACTTTTTAGATCTAAAAATCCTAGTGCTCACCCTGTGGAAGGGGTTTAAAAATGCCTACTAAAATAGTCAAAAAAATAGACCAGTATATTCTCGAAGAAATTACCACTACCCTTTTAGGGGCAACAAGCTTCATCATCTTTGTTTTGCTGATGTTTCAAATTTTACGTATTGCCGATTACCTCATTGTTCATCGAGCATCACTATCTTTGATTGCTCAAATGACTTTTTATTTATGCATTTCTTTTTTGTCAACGGCTTTACCTCTTGGTTTTCTGATTGCTATTTCTGTAGGATTTGCACGTTTGTCTTCAGACAGTGAGCTCATAGCCATGAAGGCCCATGGTTACAGCCTCCTTCGTCTTGCACTTCCTGTCTGCGTGCTTGCCTCAGCAGTCAGCATTTTTTCAGCACATATGAGTCGTAAATGGGTACCACAGAGCATGTGGGCTACCAAAGAAATTCAGATAAAAATTGCAAATTCCAAGGTCGTCACAGCCATGCGAGAAGGCACGTTTAACACAGGATTTTTCGACCTTTTACTGTTTGCTGACGAAATTGACTCAAAAACAAACCGTCTTCACCATATCTTCATTTATGACGAACGAGAACCCAAAAATCCTCTCACCTACGTCGCTCAAGAAGCAGAAATCATCTCTTTAAAAAGCAACTCAGAACTAGGAGCAGCCGTACTACTTCGACTGTACCAGGGATCTGTCCACCACAACCATCTGGACACGAGTGTGTATGAAAAATTAGATTTTGCAGCCTACAATCTCCATCTCAATGTTAATGAAAATCAGTATATCGCAGTCCCCAAACCCCAAATGATTGCACAATCCCATTTACTTCAAAAAATTCAAAAAACGACACCCATGACTCAGGAAGGACGCCAACTTCGTGCGGAATACTGGAGACGTATTGCAACGACACTGAGTCCTTTCGTTTTTGTATTTCTGGGTATCGGTCTCGGCTCTTTTCGACAACGCACTGTCAAATCAGGCCCACTTCTCACAAGCTTTCTCGTCTTCTTCTTTTACTGGATATTACAAATACTTGGCACTGAAGCAGTGACACGTGAAATCCTCCCTCCTTGGATTGCGATGCAAATTCCAAACGCACTAGGATGCGTGGTAGGTTGGATAAGCTTTAAACTTTGTGGATAACTTTTTACGAATTCATTCAAATCGATCTCTTTTTCAAAAAAAACCAAATAAAATCGATAAATTACCTCATGTGGATAACTCTATCATTCGATGTGGATAACTTAGTTCTTAGGTGTCAAATTTTGGTTACTCTTTTCAATAGCAGGATCAACTACTTGCGGCAGTGCCGGCTGAGTCGCAAGTTTGTCGGTAACAGATTGTATCCAAGATTTGACTTCCTCCGAGGAGGCTCTAAAATACGTCAAAGTACTCGTGTCATGAATGAGAATAGGGCCTAAATGCGTCATGATTTCAGGTGTATGATTATTGTAATTGACCAATAAAAAGTCAGGATGAGATACTTGAAGCCAAACCTTTTCTCGGGCTCGAAGCACCAATATTTTTCCTTTCCGAACAATGAATTTTCTCATAGGCCGGTCATCCGCTTGATAACGTACCCAAACATCTTCTAAAGTTTTGGAAATAAGTTTATGACGAATCTCATTTCCTTTCAATTCCACCCCTGAATCCAAAAGATCGATAGTATGAGCGGTAGAAGATTTCTCCACATCGATCTCTTCCGAAGGTTTCTCTACAGGCTTCTCTACAGGCTTCTCTACAGGCTTCTCTACAGGCTTCTCTAGCAAAGGTAGTGGCTCGGACAAAATAACAGGACGTGCTTCGCGTAGTTTATCTATGTGAGAATGCCTATGATGCCGCAAAGAAGGCTTCAAAATAAAAAAGGCAACCCCTCCTAAACCTAAAAAACTTGCAATAGCAATGGTCAAAAAAGCGCGATTGGGTTGATCTCCATCTTTTTTATCAAAAGCATAGCCACTATGGCCGGAATCACGATTGGGTCTTTCTACACTCCTTCGCACTATATAAGCATCAAACCGAGCAAGGACTTCCTGAGCATCTAAACCCACAAATCGACAGTAAGAAACGACAAACCCACGAATAAAGGGCTGAGAGGGAAGATCAACATAGCGATCAGCTTCTAAAAAATGAAGCGTTTTGACCCCAATCTTCGTTGCAGAAGACACCTGTTCAATGCTAATCGAGCGTTTTTCTCGTTCACGCCTTAAAAATTCCCCTAAACTGACTTCAGTTTCAATCACAAAATTCCTCTTTCAACTTAAGGTAACTCTTGAAGCTTCTTCATAGCCCGATCCGCAAAATCTGTATGAGGATAACGCTCTTGAATCTCAAGATACACCTGACGAGCAAGATCAATCTGCCGATTTTTTTGATAGGCTAAACCAAGTGCTAAAACTGCATCAGCATACCCTGCACAAAACTTGCGTGTCGCTTGCTGATAATCTGAAATCGACTCCTGCAGCCGTCCCTGCTCAAAAAACACAAGGCCACGGTAATAATACGCCACGCAGGCATGCGAAGCACCGCTGACAATCGCCTGATTCAAATGCTCTTTGGCACGATCATACTCTTTTTTCTGATAATACAAAATACCTAAATTCGTCCAAGCTTTATAACTATCCCGGTACAAAGAATCATGGGCTGCTAAATTCAAAGGCACCAGGGCTTCCTCTGATCGCCCTTGATCCATCAAAAGCTTACCTAATGTATTATTTGCATCCGAATAATCGGGTTTTAACCGAACCGCTTCTTTCGCTTCGAACAATGCCAATAAAGCATCTTGCCGTTTATGGTACGCTAAAGCTTTGGAATGATGCAATTCTGGGAGACTGTGATCGAGCTCTTGCGCTCGAGCAAGCTGCTGAAGTGCTCCCACAGGATCTCCTTCCAACAAAGCTCCGTTGGCAATTTCCACAAGCATCCGCGCACGATCTGTTTTGCCCACGGAATGATGCCCCCCCGAAGCGCAGCCTAAAACTCCCCCTAAACACAAAAGCAACCACATTTTTCCAACGTAAAAGGGAATTGACTTTCTGTCAATTACCCGATCGCATCGCCTGATGATCTCAGCTAAAATCCGCCTCGCGGCAGCTTTTCTTACGCAGACAAGTCCGATTTTGCCCCATTTCGCAAATACCTCAGCCCAAGCACCCCCAAGCAGGAGTGTCAAAAAATACGAGTACAACCTGGGACACAAAAACCACTACTCAAATCAGCCTAACCCAAAAAACGCAAATAAGCCCCACATTCCACGTGGTACGTTTGAGGAAACAAATCTAAAATCAGCACTTTTTCTAATGTCCATTGGTTTTTTTGCCAACCCTCCAGATCACGTAGCCATGCATCTGTATGACAACCAATCGCCACTAGTTCCGAAATGCCCAAACGCCGAAATGCAGTATGGATCTTTTCCAGATCTCTGCCCAAACCTCCTCGAGGAGGATCTAAAATAGCGACCCGTTTTCCCTCCTGAGAGGGTACAAAAGCACGCTCTATCCAAGGCACTACAGGAGCACGATGTAAGAACACACCCGGCTCATCCGAACGATGGATACTGATATCCACACAATGAATTGCACTCATGGTAGCAACAAGCCCTGAACTTAAATTTCCAGAGCCCCCATAAAGATCGTACAAAATAGCTCCCGGAAAACTCCTGAAACAACCTGCAACCCAAGACTGAAGATGGACATTTTGTTCCTCATGGACCTGACGAAACCCTCTTCCCGCATGCGGTTCATTCCAAGTACGACGAACCTCAGTTCCTTCAACTTCCACTTCTAACTTAAAATTCCCTCTACCCTCTCCTTCTAACTGAAAATCCTTCCAACTCGCATTAATCGCAGGATGGGCAATATCACACCGATGAACAGGCACTAAAGTACGAGAACCCGATTGAAAAAAACCCAATTGCCCTTGATCCCCCCTGAGCTGGATCCGATTGCGGTACTCCCAAATACTCTCAGCAGGGATTTTTTGCACCTCCACCGAACACTCATCCCCAAAAGACCTCCGAAGTCCCTGCAAAACTCCCTCAACCTTCGTTTTCCACTGAATCTCATAAGGCAAATGCTGCCAATGACAACCTCCACAGATGCCAAAAGCAGGACAACGTGGTTTCTGTCTCAATGAAGAAGGCTGTAAAATCTCGATTAACTGCGCTTGTCCATAATGTTTTTTTTGACGTAACACACGGACTCTCACCACGTCTTCAGGGGCAGTGTAGGGAATAAAAAAAATACAGCCTTCTTCATCACGAGCAACACCCGCTCCCCCACGAGAAAGATCAAAAACCAAAAGTACTTTTTCCATCACTTTTAATTGTGTCACAAGTTTTTCAGATCTGTTATTCCTTTCAAAAGACCTATGCCAAAAAATATTCGAAATTTTTGTATCATTGCCCATATTGATCACGGAAAGTCCACTTTAGCCGATCGGCTCTTAGAAAAAACAGGCACTGTGCAAGCCCGAGAAATGGAAGCTCAGTTCCTAGATACCATGGATATCGAGCGAGAACGTGGAATCACCATCAAGGCTCAAAGTGTTCGGTTGAACTACCGAGCACAAGATGGTGCCCATTACATCCTCAATCTCATTGATACCCCAGGCCATGTGGATTTTACGTACGAAGTCTCACGATCGCTTGCTGCTTGTGAAGGAGCCATTTTAGTGGTGGACGCCTCGCAAGGAGTCGAAGCTCAAACTTTAGCCAATGTTTTCATGGCGTTAAATAGCAATCTAGAAATATTCCCTGCTATCAATAAAATAGACCTTCCCTCTGCCCATCCAGAAGCAGTTTTAGCAGAAATTGACAGTAGAATCGGTCTCGTGGATACCGAACGCGCTGTGTTTTGCAGCGCCAAATCAGGATTGGGTATCGATGAAATTTTAGAAGCTATTGTACGTTATTTTCCTGCACCTGAAGATAACGACGACCAACCCCTTCGCGCTTTGATTTTCGATAGTTGGTTTGATCCTTATCAGGGGGTCATCGCTTTATGCCGCATTTTTGATGGAGAAGTTTCACAAGGAACAAAAATCAAACTCTTTCATACAGAAAAAACCTTTGAAGTTCAAAAAGTCGGAGTTTTTTCTCCTAAATTCCAAGAAGTTCAAAAGCTTTCCAGTGGAGAAGTAGGAGCCATTGTCTGTGGTATGCGCGACGTAAGAGACCTTCGTGTCGGAGATACCATTTTCGATGTCCAACACCCTGCTTCAAAAGCTCTCGCAGGTTTCAAAGAAATCAAACCGATGGTTTTTTGTGGTGTCTATCCCATTGACGCAAATCAGTACCCTGATCTCAAAGAAGCTTTAGAAAAACTCAGACTCAATGATGCCGCAATCAGCTGGGAACCTGAAACTTCAGGAGCTTTGGGATTTGGATTTCGCTGTGGTTTTTTGGGCCTGCTGCACATGGATGTTGTCCAAGAACGCTTGGAAAGAGAATACCGACTCAACTTGATCACTACAGCCCCTTCCGTAGTTTATGAGGTGATCCAAACGAACCAAGAGGTGCTTTGGGTAGACAACCCTTCCAAACTTCCAGAACCCACACAAATTGAAAGCATCCGAGAACCTTATATTCAACTGACACTTCAGATGCCTCAGGAATTTGTAGGAGCTGTCATGGGCTTATGCAATGACCGAAGAGGCATTCAGGAAAAAATGGACTATATCACCCAAGATCGCGTTTCGCTTGTGTATCAAATGCCTCTGAATGAGATGGTATTTGATTTTTATGACCGTCTCAAAAGTGCCACGAAAGGCTATGCCTCCATGGATTACGAGCTCAAGGACTATAGACCCTCCGATTTGGTCAAATTAGATGTTTTGATCAACGGAGAACCTGTTGACGCACTGTCGCTCATCATCCATCGAGATAAAGCCGCGTACCGAGGAAGGCAACTCGTGAAAAAAATGAAGGAACTCATTGCGCGTCAGATGTTTGAAATCGCTATCCAAGCTGCCATTGGCACGAAAGTGGTCGCACGAGAGACCATTTCTGCTTTAAGAAAAAATGTCACGGCAAAATGTTACGGAGGAGACATTTCTCGTAAAAGAAAACTGCTTGAAAAACAAAAAGAAGGTAAAAAAAGAATGAAACAGGTAGGAAGCGTCGAAATTCCTCAAGAAGCGTTTTTAGCCGTTTTAAAAGTAGAATGATCCTCAAGCAGTACCTTGGCACAGTAGTACTGGCACTGATATTGGGAACCTTGATACGCCTTTTTTTGTTGCAAACGTACCAAATCTCAAACTCAAACATGCAGCCCAATGTTCTCAAAGGTGATCTGATTTTTGTCGCACAATGGCCTGTTTCATTTCAATATTCCAATTTCCCCCAGCGAGGAGATGTCGTCATTTATACTACAGAAACAGAAAGCAGCGTCTCACTGAAACGAGTCCTGGGAATACCCGGAGATCGCATCCAATCAAAAGACGGAATTCTCTACTTAAATGATCGAAAACTCAGTGACGCAAGCTCCAAAGGCTGCTTTGAAGAAACCTTAGGAAGTAAAACCTACTGTATCTGCCGAGAAACCTCCCCCATACAAAACTTTGAACCTCAAGAAGTTTTTAAAGATTTTCTTTTTGTGATAGATGATTTTCGAGTGGAAGCCCTGAAAACCTCCCATTACAGTACCTGGGCCATGATTCCCCAATCTTCTGTGAAAGGCAGAGCCTTGATCAGATGGCTTTCTTTGAAAAACCGCGAGAAAACCCCAGGACCATCTTTCTTGCGTTTGGACAAAATGCTTCAGAGGATCCGTTAGCGTGTACCAAAAATACCTAGAACCCGTGATTGAAGACTTCACAACCGGTGAGTATTACCGTGAGGTCTATCAAGCCAAGCAAGAATACTTCCATAAAGCAGGAATCGTTTATGAGGACGATCCAGAATTTGAGCAAAGGATGTGTATTTTCATGGATTGGTACCTCTTTGATCGAGACCTTCCCGGGGTAGACCTTCCTCCCATCCGGTACTATTTCCGTAAGAACAAGCAAAGGTTCTCTCATGAAGAGCTCACCGTCTATCAAGATTTTTGTCGTACCATCCACTCGATTTTTCGATTAAAAAGCTTTGCCTGGAATCGAAAAAAATTTACTATTGTGGATTTATTCTCTAAAAAAACGCATGCTGTCATAGATTCTGAAATGAGCCATGGCTTTGCTCGAGGAGACATTTTCGAGGCAAGACTCATTCCCTTTCAAGGTGCCAATGAACTTTCTCGAGGGTTTTGTTTTCATCCCGCTGAAGTTCAGTCATTTATTTTAAGTGAAGTCAAAAAAGTCAGATTTCAAGACAAAAGTCGCCAGACCAAGCTAGTCTTACAACTAGCTTCCATGAAATTAAAACACTCACGCTTCCCCCACATCGACATCCATCATATTTATAAGCTTGAGTCAAAATTTTAACCGTCAAAACTGAAAGAATAAACCTTAACCTGAATGTACTAAAAAAAACCTTGCACCTACCTGAGACCTTCATTAAAAAAGAAGAGCAGGTAGTTGATTTCGTCTACACTTAATTCTATAAATTGAGAGTAGGCGATTTGACTGAGACATGGTTTGGTTTTTCATCAAATATGAAACAAGGAGTTTCTATGAAAAAATGGATACTAGCGTTAATGGCAGTTTTTAGCATCTCTCAGATGGGATGGATGAGTCTTGCTTCTGCGGAAGAAGGCGCAAGTCCAAGCGCCATGGAGGGAGAGCATGCTAATAAGGAAGAGCAAGAAGTAAAAAAGACTTCGCACAAGCCCAGTCATCACAAAAAACAACATAGAGGAAAGCACCACAAAGAGGAAGGCAAAGAGGGCGAAAGCTGATCTTCGACACCAAAGCGCAATAAAAATGAGAGGCCCCCAGCCAAAGCTTGGGGGCTTTTTAGTTTGATCACCCGGTCTTTTGACATTATCATAATACCCATCTCCCTCTTCAAATCCCAAAAAATATTCCCCCAATACCTCCGCATCTTCTTTGAAACTTGATCCTTTTTCTAGATACTGCCTTTGAGACATTTTCCCAGATCAACAACGTCTTTCGGACCCAAAAAGATCATGCCACCTATGGATAGTTGCGTTATTGGCTTTCGTGGATTTTTTGTCTTTTTTGTTCCAACCCGCATTCCTCACCAAAATATAAAAATATTTCAAATTAGCAAAAAAGTAGTACAGGAAAGAACACTCCCCCTACCAAGTTAAAATTTG
>DAISZI010000253.1:0-2819 GCA_036824885.1 Oligoflexia bacterium | reverse complement strand
CTGTCAGGATTGCTATCTTTATAATTTAAAAGCTCTCCTTGTTCGCTTAAGGGTTGTACTTGCTGTTGTGTCTCAATTTTTACCAAGGTGGCAAAAGCTGTTTTTTCCAGATAAATCGTGTACTTTAAACGGGACTTTAAGTAAAGTTTGGTGGTGCTTTGGTTGACTTGGTGTATTTGGTACTGCTCGGCAGACATAGCCTCGATCCAATCTGTTTGAAGCTTCAGGGGTTTTGCCTTTTGGGTCTTGCTGGGCATTGGATCTTCGTGAAAGTCACTGAGTATTTTATGCTCTTGCAGTGCTTTTTTTACTGCCTTGGACACCTCAGGCAGGGAATACGTGAATGCGCGTTCAGAGGGGTAACGAGCGTATTTTTGTCTTTTCAGGGAAGGAGCGCTGGTGCAAGCGACTAAGGGTCCGAGTAAGAAAAAAAACATATAAATTTTAAGTATTGGTTTTCTTTTCAGCAGATAGTTCATCATTGCGTATGTCTAACACGATGCGAGCCGGATTGGAAAGCTCGTAAACTTCTAATGCGCTTTTTTTGGAAAGTGTCATCGAGAAGGTCCAATTATCCTCTTCTAGTTTGGGTAAAAGGTAGAGTTTTTGGACACTTCGAATGGTTTGAAAAGAAGCTTGGACTTTTTTTGCGTCGAAATTGAGTTGTGGATTTCCCCAGATAGAAATAGTCAGTACGGGACTTGACTTCGTTTCGATAGAAACTTGGTAGTACGGGGGTCTTGAAATGGAGGTAGGTTCTCCATTTCGATTGAGTTCAACCAGGATAGCAATGCGTTCATGATCCTCTTGAGGAGCGCAAGTGATGCTTCGCACGAGGATTCCGCGAAGATTTCCATCACCTCCTACAAACAAAGCGTCGTTAAAATAAAGCTGGTTTTTTTGATTCTTGGCGTTATGGATGTGTTCTGGTTGTAGATCTGCTTGTAAGGGGCTGCTCAGGTGCCAACAAAATATGCTCACTATTTTTAGAAGTTTTGGTGCAGAAATTGAGCGCACCTGAAGATGATAGTCTTTTCCTGAGAAGGAAGCAAGGTAGTGAGATCATCGTTTTACGAGAACCAGGATAAGAACGAGCCCCAGGAGAACGAGCAGGTATGTCCAAGCAGGTGGCATCGAAAATTTTGTCGAAGGTACAAAAGGTATTTCTGAAGGAATAGCTGTGGGGGTAGGTATGGAAACTGTTTTTTCTGGTGAGGATCTTTTTTTTAAAAGTTCTCGTAGTTCATTGAGATTCCAGTGCTCAGCTGTTTCTCCTTGTAGACTCAAGGTGCCGTCAGGCTGAGAAACGACATTGTACTTTCCCAAGGACATACCGCGTACTGGATACGTTTTATCTTTTGTGGGTTCATTCAGAAGAATGACGACATCCTCACCGGGGCTGTAAGTGGAAGTGCCTGGAATATGTAAAATAGCCCCATCTTTTTCTCCTCCTAGTTCTCGGATGGTGATTTTTGTGGTATCGACGGTTCCTTGAAGGACCTCGGTTACTTGGATGTCAGAATAGGTAAAAATCTCCTTGGATCCCTCGTCATTGGTCCCCCAATCACTGTAACTGTCACCTACTTGACCACGAATCACAATAGGAGCAGATTGAACCGTTTGAGAAAAGGGTTGCGGTTGGAAAGTGCTAGCCCAAAGTAAGGGCAACCAGAAGGAACACATCCTTCTAGTGCTACCAAGAGGTTTTAAGATGTCAATGAAAACAGAAAAACGCCTTGTGTGTCAATAAGATGAATGCTATAAAACTCCTTCCGGATCGCTAGCTCAGTTGGTAGAGCAGCTGACTCTTAATCAGCGGGTCGCAGGTTCGATCCCTGCGCGATCCACCAAATTTTGTGAGTAAAATAGATAAGTTTTGCAAGTAAAAAGTTTGTTTTAGGTCATCAAGAAGCTTCATCAGTGTGAAATGGGATGGGTTGTAGTGAGTAGGGGCTCAAGGGGCCCTTGATGCAAGTTAAGATAAAAAAGCAAATGATTCCTGCTTTTTTTATGATCATTGATCCTGCGCGGAGATCTTAAATATAAACTTTTTTAATTTATCTTTGTAGATTTAAAGTTTAACTGCAAGAAATAACCTCATAAAATTAAATAATATAGCCCAAGTCTTTCGTATATACTTCCTGATTTTTATTTTTGCAATGCTTTCGTTAAAAATGTCTTTGCACGAGCGGTATATATTTAATCAATTGATTTTTGGCAGTCGGGGATGCATTACGTAAAAAATGCAAACATTCAGTAAACCTGTAAAGCTACGAGTTAAATTAATTCGCATGCTCTTGAATTTATCCAAAATAACAGATAACTGAATGAGTGTTAGCTCCTTAAAGAGGCTAATTATTGATCTCGATCCCTCCTTTCAAAGCGATCTGCGTTTTCTTGATCTTGGATATACTTCTTGATATATGCCAATCAAAAGTTGAACGATTTAGTCCAGTATAAAGACCTAACTTGCTGATTTTTATAGAAATAAGCTGAGTAGTTTGTTATCCAATCTGAAATCAACAGATAAACTAAACTACTTAGGAGCTCATTATGAATTGGCAAATTCAACTCGTTACTGTGTACCTTATTTTATGCGACTATTGGAGGAAAGGAATTTGTTGTGATTCTATATGAATGAGTTCGAATCAAGGACAGTCTCTTATCACTGATGAAGAAATTGTCACAATATATATCTTTGGCGTCATCAGTGGGCACAATGAAGTCAAATCTATTTACAAATACGCTTTTCAATTCTTAAAAACCGCATTCCGCACCAAAATATAAAAATATTTCGAATTAGCAAAAAAGTAGTACAG
>DAISZI010000252.1:0-2820 GCA_036824885.1 Oligoflexia bacterium | reverse complement strand
CCAGATTCAATTTGTTTTTGAATTTCACTTGCAGATAAACAAAGAAGCGGAACTTGTGCTTCTCCGGCAATTGCTTGTGCACACAGAGTTTTTCCACTTCCCGGTGGGCCTAAAAAAAGATACCCCTTTGGTGCAGATAATTTGCGTGATGTTTTTTTACTTCCGTCTCTGCCGATCAGGGAACCCGCTTTTAGACGGGACAATAAAAATGGAAGTCCAGCGTGGTATATACCCTGAAAGAAACTTTGATTTGAATAGATACTGTCAACACAAATTTTTAAAATGGTTTGATATTTTTCAATTCCTTGAACGTCTTTCAAAGATTTTTTATTTTGCTCAGGTGAAATAATGCGAAGTTGAAGTCGAGTATCTTGAAGTGTTGATTGTCCTGGTCGAATTCCCCGCCAGATTTGTAAAATACCCCAAAGAAGAAAAATTTTACTACATACAGTTGAAATTCGTAAAGATTCAAAACAGAAGAATAAAATTGGTCGTTTTGAGGCGCGAAGCTCGGCTAATGTCCAGGATTTAGAATAGATTTCACTTGAATTCATGATTTCTAAATCAGAAATTGACAGACGGGACTGCGTTGATAATTCACGCATCATTTCAGTTGTGACCGCTCTGGAATCGATTTTTTCCAAATTATGGATATGAGTACCTTTTTGATCAATAGTAAAAAATGTCAGAAAAATACCAGAAACAAAAACATAAGGAATTGCTAGAGAAGCTTTATGTATGCGGGGCAACCTTCGCAAATATTGATTCCATGAATCTAAAAGATTCATGACTGGGCGCGTAGTTGATTCAAACTTTAGATATGAGCGGAGTCTTGGTTTATGATGAAGCTCAAATTTGTTAAAAACGCTGAAAGACCGTAACTCATCTTGAGATTCGTCTACATGAAGAGATCGTAGATGACTTAGATGAAGAAAAAAAAGAATGAAAATACGTGAAATATTTCGTTTCTTGAGTGCACTTGAAAGATCACCTTGAGATCGGTCTGTATCTAACGTTGTTGTCAGAACAGAGTTTGGTTGAGCGAAAAACTTCTTTCTGATCAAAATATCACTTTTCTGAGAAGTTTTGTTCGAAACTTCGCTCTTAGAACTCATAGCGAAGGGGTTTGGTTCCTCGATGAAAGTATAATTTTTCTTTCGAATGCGAAAATTTTTCCAAAAAAGAAAAAGAGAGGAAAGCAACAAGCCTCCGTTGATGGTACTTGGAGCTGGACCTCCCTCAACTTTAATAATTCGGGAGCTTCGGGAGCTTCGCTCAGTATATGGACGCAGCATCAGCTTTGCTGATGCAGATTCTCTCTCTGAATTATTTAAAACTTGTTCTAAATTGTTAGAGGAGTGGGTCCTAGGATCTGAGAACTCATCTTTCATCGGATAAGCTTTCAAGGGTAGAAGAGTACTCCTCCACGTTCGAGAAAACAAGAGAAAATATTTATGCATATGAAAATAACAATAGAATATTCTTGAGCTCCATTGAGCGGTCACCTCATCTAACTTCCAACTTTAAAAGCATCAACGAAGATACCAAGAAAAAATCCAACCTTTACAGTTCTTAGAATACGTATAAGAGTTTTTGGCGTACTTTGAAATACCATCATTCTGAAGCTTCGCTCTGAAGAAGAAGCGGTTTTTATTTGCAAAATTTTGTTCGCAATAACCTTTTCAACAATAGAAAAAACTTCATACAGCAAAACTAATAAGAGAGCAGAAACAATATTTGGCGTATCAAATCTATTTGGAGCAAAAGATTGATGTTCGAAAAGTAAATCAGGTTGAACCGTTAGTGTTTTATTTGTTCTTATTGGTTTATCAACTGTTTGATTTTGCTGAATTCGATGAATCTTTAGATCAGCAAAGCTGATCGCGTCTGATTCGAAATCTTTTGAAAGCGGAGTATTCGTGGCTAGGCTTTTCTGATATTGAATGAGTGATTGGATGGGCTCGAATCTAAAAAAAATCTTCTGACAAGGAATGAAAAGGTTTCTTGCAATGAGGAGAATATTTTTTAAAAAATTTTGAAAGATTAAAAATCCAATATGAATGAGTCGGCCAAAAACTTCAATAGTAGTACAAAGAATTGGAAAAAGATTCCCAAGAACAAAACCTATAAAAAAGAGAAAAAAATAAAATGACAGACTAAAACGTGAAGAAAAAATTTGCTTTTCTGAAGTACTTTTCAAGAACTCATAAATTTTCATACGGCTGAAAAGAAGTTAGCTCACGAGACCAGGATTGAGCCGAGCAAGCATGCGAGAGAACCATCAATCTGATCTTCTGTTGGCTGTGAGCATATGAACGCAACTCCTGAAGAACGAATCAGAGATAAGAATCAGCTTTGCTGATCGATCAGGTCGAGAAGAACCTCCACTTTGATTCCGGGATGCTGACTCATTCACTTGTAAACGCAGTCCCCTTTAAATAAAACAAATTCATGAGCACCAAAACTGTTCATCATCCAAGTACCACTTTAAGCACCGAAATATCGTCGTGAATATATGATGATGCTTGATCTTGTTTTGCACTTCCCGTTCGAATATATGAAAACTTTGCTTTCCCTTTTGCTCGATTTTCTACACGAGCCCCCTCGCGAAGAATATCTGGAGAGTTAGACTGAATCAGGTCAGAATCATGATCAGCTTTGCTGATTCTGATCAGGCTCATAAAAGCTTCTGATCTTAGGAAAGGTTCACAAACTTCGCGAGAATATAATTGAAAATCTAACCACATTCGTTCAAGTGCATTTAAAAAAAATGCATTATATTTTACCGCAGCATCTGATTTTTGTTCTTCATTCAATGGT
>DAISZI010000251.1:0-2847 GCA_036824885.1 Oligoflexia bacterium | reverse complement strand
TTTTGAAGATAAATTCCCTGATTTTATGAAATAACCTCTGACCAGTTACAAAATATTTTGAGATCTATAAATAAAACATCGAATTATCAAACTATTGAAAACAGAGTCAACAGTAATGATAGCATATTTTATGTAAAAAAAATAAAACATAGTATTGGTGAAGTGGAGGGTGTGCTTGCTATCTGCTATAATCCTAAGAAAGAAATGTCTATTCGAGAATCTTTGCTAACTGAACTAATAGAAGCAGAAAAAAGTTTCATAACTCATAGTAAATTAAAAGACGGATTGCAAAAATTTTTCTCAAAAGAAGGAAAAATTTTAAAAAAAGAGACAGAAAAATATATGAAATTTAAGTGTTTTTCTATGATCTTTACTGCTAGATTAAATTTAACGTCAAATAAAATAATAAGAATGCATTTTGATAAAGAGTTAATTGAAAAAAATTTTCGAGTTTTAAAAGGAATAGTAAAGCTTAGACCAATCAGGCATTGGTTATCGAATCGAGTTACTGCGCATGTTTTTGTATGCTATTTATCATATTTAATTCTTAGCATATTTCAGCATAAAGTTAAATCAATAGGAATAAGTGCGACGAAAGCTCAAGAAGAATTGGAAATGACATATAAAATAATTAACGTAAAAAATAATTCAAAAATTGATAATAGGGAAGTAACTCAAACTAAATTTCAACAAATAATATTAAAACTAGCTGCTCCTGAACTTTTTTTGCAATATAGTCCACAAAAGTGAGGTCGCAATCAAGTGGTTAGTCAGAATAAATTGATTTATTTTTTTATCTCAGTGCAAAAAATTAGAGTTGTTGATATTTATTGCAAAAAGCTTGATGATCGAGTACGATGAGCGTCGTGGTCATGGTGTTTGTATTACTGATTAATGGTTCGGTGGTTGTTTTATGGTATTTTTTTTTGATGCTTGCTGTTTTGAGTGCGGGTTGTTCTAGTTCTTCTGGAAAATCTTCAGGTGTGCAAGGGGATTCTCAGAACTCCCAAGAATCTCAGCAGTCTCGTCGGGTGCCACCGCCTCAGCAGCAGGGGGATGGGTCTGAGGGAGGTGGGGCAAGTGGGAATGAATTGGAAGAGGTTGGCCTGAAGGGGGGGGCAGGGGGGGCTCTTGGGGGATTGCCCCCGGGAGGTGGATCTAATCCTCCGGTGCTAGCTCCGGCTCATGGTTCTTCTCCCTCGAGTTCGATTCTTGATGAGAAGTGGAGAGCTCTTGGATTGCATATTGTTAATAAAACGTTTGAATCGTTGTATAGCTCTGTTGGTTACAAAGATTCATTAATAATTTTTATAAAAAAAATTTTAGTTGATTCAAATGCGATTGAAAAATTGAGCACTATAAATAATGTTTTGGGACCTCTCAGTCAGGATTTTAGTTTGGATCCGTATGATATTCAGTATTCTTCTGAACAAAAGGAAAGATTTTTTCGTAATTTTAATGAGTTTGATTTTAGTTCTATCGAAAAATCAATAATTAGTTATGAAGGACTCGATTCATCAGCTTTTAGTGATGATTTTATTGGTTTTATAAGATCTTTGAATGAGAAGGGGTTAGATTTAACTGAAGATGGTACTGATCGTTCTGCTAGTGAATATTGCTATCTCGTGTGTATGACAAAGGATTATATGAATCAAAAAAATGAAATAATTCACTTTATACGAATTAATAAAAACACACAATTAAAAAAGGCAGTTGTTTTTTCGGAGGAAGAAAAAAAAGAGGAAAATAGATCCTCTATGGAGAAACGGCTTGATAATATTAAATTTAATGAATTTAAAAAAAATATTTCTTTACAAATTCTATTAGAAAATTTTGGTTATAATGTTATCTCGGATCTGAAAAAGTCTGTTTTTGATCATTATCAAGTTCAAATTGAAAAAAATTTTGGTTATTCTTCCTTTTCTGATCTTAAGACAAGTATGCTTAAGGATCATTCTGTGTCTATTGTTGGTCAGAGTTGTGATGAGTTTTTTAGCGATCTATATTTAATAACTTTTTATTCGAAAGAGGTAGGTTGTCCTAAGTTAGAGATTAGTTATGCTTATTATGATTTAATGAAAGGTCTTGGTTATAGCCGAAAGACAGGGGATTCATTTATAAATATTAATTTCACTGATTCTTATGAAAATAAAAGCTTTAAAAAGTTTATTTTTGAAAATAATTACTACTTATCTTCTCTTTTAAGTGACTTGCCGGATGAAATAAAGGAAGAAGTATCGAAAATGTTCCCAGATATCCCTAAAAATAATATATATATACTTTTTCGGTTTCGTTTGGTATTTAATCCTGAGGCCGATTCACAAGGGAAGTGCATTGAGATTAATTAAAGCCATAGAGTCAAAGAAGACATCTCAGGGGTCAGTTTCTCGTGCATAAAGTTTGAGTTTTATTTTTGCAATGCTTTCGTAAAAAATATTTCTGTATGAGAAAATATATCTAATTAGTTTAATTCAGCAATCGAGTATAACTGTAAATGGTAAAAAAAGTTGATACAAGAACACCTCTTGAATCTGTAACAGATCCCTTCTTGAGATCTCTCTAGGTAGAATGCAAAATTAGCCATAACACCTCAAACTCGTATTTAAGAGTGACGCTGTAAGGGCTAAGCAAAAAAGACAAGAATAGGAAGAAAGTGCGATCAGGAGTAATTATCTCGATAACGCGATGCTTTTTATTCAAATGCTACAAAAGGAAACCAAATTTAAACCTCTTTTGTTAGCCTGCCCCCGACCAAAGAATACATTTAGCTCGTACGCTCAAAGCAAAGAGCTAAAACTTCCTCTCAAGTTTTTACTAAAACCTGAGAGATTTGTGAAACAATCGCTT
>DAISZI010000022.1:0-12474 GCA_036824885.1 Oligoflexia bacterium | reverse complement strand
GGGTTCCTTCAACAAAACTAATTAACCAAAACGAAATTTTTTCCTGGCGGTATTTTGAAAAAGTTTCAAGGATGCTCGTTCGATCTGCGGTCCAATTTCTTTGGAGAAAAAGGCAGTCTAAAAAAAGCATGCCCCAGCCTAATCCAGGGAAGTACTTGATATTTTTTTTCGCAAACCATTTTAAATCCCCTAGTCGTTTTTTTTCAGAAGCTAAAAGTCCAATGGCATAAATATCTGCAAAGCCCTGATGATTAGCCAGGACCAGGGCATTTTCCTGAGCGGGAATGGGGTCTCCTGTTAGTTTTAATCCTACTCCATTGAGTGTATGCAGGCAAAAAACACACGAGCGCCACCAGGTATCTGCTAAAAAACGGTTGATTCTACGAAAGATTTTTTGAGAAAAGGGCCAAAAAACTAAACTGAACATCTGAAGTGTGTTTAAGAAAACCACAAAACTTAAGAGAAAAACAAAAAACACAAACCCTTTGAGAGAACGAAAAATCAGGCCCAGCGCGATCAATGTTCTGAATATTGGGTTTTTCGGATTGTGGGTCCAAGCTTTTTGCATAAACCTCCAAAAATAGCCGATTTAAGCAGGTTGTCAATGGTGCTTTTTTGAGGAACCGAACGTAGTTATTCTTGGTACTTTCAGGGAAAAGGGTCTTGGCGAGTTTTTATAGGGGGGCTACAAGCTTCTCCGCTAGGGCGTATTTTATCGATAATAAGATAAATAGTAGTCAGGAAGCTAATATACTGAGGAAGGGGGTCCTGGATGAGCGTTGAAAACCAATAAGGACCTGCCAAGCACATGAGATTCTCGCAAGACTTTATTTTGTCCTGATCTCGAAAGTATAAATAGCCTTTGTCTTGGACGACGAATTCAATGGTATCCCTCATATCAGGAAATGACCAGGTACTGCCTAATGCCCAGCATTTATCCAGGGAGGTGATGACTCGTATTATGGCGATATGTCTCCTTTTGGGAAGTGAATTTCATGATCAAAAGTAGCTTATCTACAAATTGGGGTGATTCTTTCAGCACCTCCGAGGCCAGTGTGTTGCCATGGGGTTTGATGGGAAAATTGAACAAAAACCAAGAAAAAGGGTGTGCTCCTCATCCAGACAAGGCCTTGTCTTTGACAAATTTTTCCATGATGTCATCCAGACAAGGCTTGGACGCGGGATAACGATCAGTGACGATCAGCCCAATGCACAAGCACTGAGATCTGCCGAAAGCTTCGCATGACATACGCGACATGAGGAGGAAGATGATCAAACGGCTCCGCGATTTGCTTCATTGTTTCTACCATCTCCTCCATCTGCTTCTGAGTAACGCCCGGTGGGATATTGGATTGATTTTTTTTTCATTTTCACTCCTATGCGTCATAGTCCAAGCCGCTTGCGTAGCTTTTGGAAGGTTTCAATCGTCTGTCCAGGGGAGGGTGTTCGCCGGGCGCTTTGTTCAAAATCAGTGATCAGGGCATCGAGCATTTCTTGACCATCTCGGGATTGCATGGCTTCTAAGGGGGTTCTTCCTTGAAGCGCAGGAATAGACACGGTTGGCCAATTCTCCCAATGCTCTTGCGTCATTTTGGCTACAAGCGATTTTACTTCGGGTAGTTCATTGAATGCTTTCATTTCTTGCTGCTTCTCTGAGAGCTCGGAGGATGCTTTCCTCTCATGCATTTTATTTAGGATGGATGGCATATCTTGGACCTCTGTGGCTACAAGGGTCCATCCACTTGGCATGCGTTTTTGTAAAATCTTTAAAAATTTTTCTGACCTCTCTTTTGAGTTCACCTCAACGGTCATCTTGTTCTTAGTCAGCTCAATATTTCCCAGCAGCGTGCTTTTCCAATCTTTGTGCTGACTATTTCCCTTCATGAGCCATGCAAATTCGACAAACTTGAGGTTTCCCTTTTTAAAAAACTGGGCATCCGCCAGCAACTCTTCTTTTGTCTGAGCAAAATCGAGACCATGAAGGGTTTCAAAAGTATCCTCTATGCGGTCAATGGAGAAGATCATTTTATGTGAAGTGATCAAATCGCCATCTGTATTCGTAATCTTTGGCATAGGGGATTCGTCAGATTTTCATAAATATTCCAGAATAATTTTAATAAATTTGCCTCGAAGTCATTTAAAAAGCTGTTATTGATTTCAATGCCTTCATGCTTACAGCCCTCTCGCACTTGGATGATGTTGATTTTGTAGTGCGCAGGAAAGGGGATAGGAGCTAATCCATCAAACATGGTAATGCCTCCGACCGTGATGATCTTGCCAAAAAGCACATGGCCTACCTCGAGTAATTGAGATCCGCTTTTTTCGATAACGACAAAATATTCTTCTGTTAAGATATCTTGCACTTTCACCCATGCTCCAGGTTTGCACTCAATCACGTCATAAAAACTCAGGTGGCGCTTCAAATTTTCTTCAAGATTCTCTAACTCAAGGGCACTGAGCTTATTGCCGAATCTCTCTCTGAAGGCTTCGGCGGGGGTCATTGCAGTTGAAACAGGCAGCGTTAACTCAGTGTCATCGGGATCGGGTGTCCAATGGTAAAACATCCATGGACCAAATAGGGGATAGAGAATGCAGCTAGGATCAAAGGGCTCCTTATTGTTCCACAGGTTAAACTCATCCCAGGCTTCATCGTATGCAGGCATTCCGTAATTGATCATGGTGAATTTCATCAACTTTTCAACTAAATGGCCATGCATATCATGAACGTGTTGCCAATCCAAACCATCGGACGTGGGTTTGAGTTTCGCCAAGCAGCATTTTTTATATTTCTTCCCGCTACCACATGGGCAAGTGTCATTTCGATTTATTTTTTGCATTGCATTTCCCATTCTGTTGTCAATTTAGCTTCTGCGCCTATGGATTGGTTCCCAAGGTCTAAATTTTAAAAAATCAATCTAGATAGTTTTCTTAGGCTCTTGTCTTACGAATGCCTATGTGTTTTGAGGTTCAGTTCGAATGAGTCTCCGGTCTGCTGATAATAAGGGCTTAAGTACTTGCTGTCAATAGGTGATCGGGTGAGAAGATGCAATTTTTTTGATTAATATATTAAGAATATCAATTGATTCTGGGGTTGTATTCATGTGAGGGGAGCCTGTGCTGAGTGTGCTATAGTATGGGTTTTGAACCGGGTGGGTCAGATGATTTGTGCATGTTGCACCGTGAAGCGGTCTTTTCCATCTATTCAGGTGCGACCTTCTCATCGATGACCGAGAGCAAAAAAACTTAAAATTCGAGTGATGGTTTTATGTTATAGGGGGAGCATGATTCGCTTTTTTAAAAAATTTTTCTGTATTATGCTGCTTCTGGTGGGTGCGAAGTCAGGACTTGGGAAAGAATACCGCGTATTGGTCTTGCCCAGCGGGGGGGCAGCCGGAATTATTTCTGCAGTTTCTTTGGTTGAATTAGAGCGTCAAACAGGAAGGCCTATTTATCAGCAGTTTGATGAGATCTGGGGTTCTTCTATTGGAGCCATGATGGCTGCGTTACTTACGGTTCCTCGTCATGACCAGGCAGAGCCCAAGTCTGCGAGTGAGGTTTTGGAATTTTTAGAGCAAGCATTTGCTAGTTGTTGGCGAGCTTCTGGGATTTTAAAAGCATTTAGTAAAAACATTCCTTTGGGTTTTCCATTAAAAGACACAAAAATACCGATTAGGATTTTATCGGCAGAAATTAAAGACTGGATGAGTGTTTTTCCGATTCCTTCGAGAACTGAGCTTAAAGTATTCTGTCCGGAGAGGGAAGGAGGGTTGCCTCTTCCATCTTTAGTTTGCAGTTCCTGTGTTTTGCCTCCGATCCATTGGTATGAGAAAATAGTTTCAGCAAGTGGAGAGATCTTTCATTACCTGGATGCCGGTCATGAATTTTGTACCGAGCAATGCATGAATCCCTTATATAAAAATCTGGAGGCATTTTCTAAAAAAATCAATGCGCAAGAAGATCGTGTTTCTCTTTTCTTCCTGAGCAATGGTTGGGTCAGACTTCCTTCCTGGTACACAGAAATGACTCTCGTTGAAGATAATCCTGAGCTTAAAGTAAAACTTTTTAATCTAGATATGGATCTTTCTGCTGCCCTTGAGGTATGGAGGCGGGATCATTGGTTCGGAAAAATGCTGGGTTGTGTTGAAAGTCCGTACATTCTGTACAATTTGGCAGGCATCGGGTTGATCCCTTCTTCGATTTTAAAGAGGCATGCCCAAGGGGTCCTTCAAGACTCAAGGGTCTTAAGGGCCATGATTGAAGACCTTCGTCAGAAAGAGGATGTTGGCGATCAGTTCTGGTAAGAGCTTCGAAAAAACCATGATTTTTGAGCTCCTTCGGGAGCCATTAAAATGCTCTTTACATGGAGACCCGCTTTTCGTTCTTGGGAAGTCGGGTTGGCGTTATTCTCATCAATTTTTAAAAAATAAATAAGAAGATGATTCGCTAGCTCAGGTAAAACGATCAGATGCAACCCAAGAAGTATTTTTTTTAAAAGAAGCGTGGATTTCGATGGGGATCACGAAAGGGTTGCGCGCTACTTGTCTTTGATGGTAAAGAGTTGTAAGTTTGAGGTTTTTTGGTGAGAGGGAGAGCTTGTGCGTATTGCTGTTTTTGGTGCAGGTCATGTAGGTTTAGTAACCGGGCTTTGTTTTGCAGAAAAAGGTCACGAAGTGGTATGTGTCGATTCTGATTTTTCCAAAATTCAACTTTTGAAGTCAGGTCAAAGTGTTGTATACGAGCCTGGTATTTTGTCTTTGCTGCAATCGCAGCTTGCGCAGAAACGGATTGTTTTTACTACGGATGCTCAGGAAGCCATTGAGCAGGCTGAGGTACTTTTTGTTGCTGTTGGAACGTCTTTGAAGGAAGACGCAACAGTGGATGTGCGTTCTGTTTTTGAAGTGATTGCTACCATTGGGTCGTTGATGCAGGGATTTAAGCTGATTGTGATCAAATCGACCGTTCCTCCCGGAACTTCTCAAGCATTGAAACAAGAGATTTCTCGTGAACTTCAAAAAAGAAGTGTATCTGAAGATTTTGAGATGGTTTCTAATCCCGAGTTTTTAAGAGAGGGGGTTGCTGTTGAAGATGGGTTACGTCCTTCACGTATTGTCATTGGATGTGAATCAGATCGTGCTCGTTCATGGATGCAAGAAGTCTATGCTGCTTTTTTAAAAGAAGACACTAGGATTCTTTGGATGGATCTTGGCTCGTCAGAGATGAGCAAATACGCGGCTAATGCCATGCTTGCTACTCGGATTTCGTTCATGAATGAATTTGCAAGATTGTGTGAATTTGTGGGAGCCGATATTCAGCAAGTGCGTTTGGGTTTAGGTTCAGACCCTCGGATTGGGTATTCATTTTTGCAAGCGGGTATTGGGTACGGAGGTTCTTGTTTGTCCAAAGACATTCAGGTACTTTTATGTACGGCTAAAAAATATGGCCAAAAATTTGGTATTTTAGAGGCAGTAGAAGAGGTCAATCGTACGCAAAGGGATCTGTTTTTTCAGAAGATTTTTAAGGCATTGAAGGATCTTCGCGGAAAGAAAATAGCGATTTGGGGGATGGCTTTTAAGCCGCATACGAATGATTTAAGGGATGCGCCTTCTTTAGCGTTGATGGATGCATTATTGAAATCACAGGCTCAGGTCTGTGTGTATGATCCTGCGGCTATGGAAGAGGTGCGAAAAAAATACCAGGGTAAAAAGATCGATTTTTATCAGGATCCCTATGAAATGCTGGAAGGTGCTGACGCGTTGTGCATTGTTACTGAATGGCCTTGTTTTGAAAAGCCTGATTTTTTAAAAATGAAACAATTGATGAAGGAGCCTCGTATTTTTGATGGACGTAATCTTTATCGTCCGGACGAAGTGAAGCAATGGGGTTTTCAGTACGAATCCTTTGGTCAATGCTGAAGCTATTTTTATTGATTTTTTGGATCACAAGCAACGGCCTTGCTGCTCAAAAAGAGACATTTACCTTTAGAATCCGAAGCGAGGTGCAGACGTTAGATTGGAATTTAGCCCATACGTTTGTTGAAGCTGATTTAATGCTCAACTTGATGGAAGGGCTTGTGGCCTTCAATGAGCGTTCTGAATTAGTGGGGGCTTTAGCTCTCCGATGGGAAGTCAGTTCTGATCGAAAAAAGTACACTTTTTTTTTAAAGCCGGGTGTGACTTGGTCTGATGGCCTGCCTTTAAAAGCGCAGGATTTCGTTTATAGCTGGAAAAGGCTTTTAACACAGATGACAGTAGCGCCTTATGCCTCCTTGCTTTTTGATCTTGTGGGTGCGGAAGATTATTTTCGGGGAACCTTGACTGATTTTCGTCGGGTGGGCGTTCAGGCACTTGATGATCGGACTTTGCAGGTTCAGTTACGGGCACCTATTGCTAACTGGATTCAGATTTTAAGTTTTTGGGCTACTTTTCCCATGCGTCAAGATATTTTAGAAAAATACGAAAATTCACGCTGGCAAGTTCCGGGTCGTATGGTGACTTTGGGGCCTTATATGCTTGAATCGCATGATTGGAATGCAAGGATCGTTTTGAAGGCAAATCCTCGTTATCATGGAACTCGAGGGAATGTTAAGCAGGTGGTGGTTCATATCATTCCTGAGGATTCCAAGGCGCTTCAGCTTTACGAGCAAGGGGGTTTGGATTGTTTGTCTGATTGGATGGCATCTGATTTGAAGACTTGGATGGGAAGAGCTGACTTTAAAAAGTATCCCCTCTGGAAGATTGGTTTTTTAGGCTTTTCTGTCAAGCATTATCCTGTTTCTAATGTTTACGTAAGAAAGGCCATTGCACAGGCTTTAGATCGATCGAAACTTGCGGCGCTTTTACCTTCTGTTCAGCCTGCATTTTCTTTGATTCCGTCTGATTGGATGGATTTCAAAATAGGCTTTCGTTTTGATCCTTTAGCAGCTCGAATGGATTGGAAACGTTCAGGGGTAGAAGGAAATACCTTAAGGTTGCATTATCTGCTTCCAGACTGGGAGCGATCTTCTACCATGGCGAAATGGATTCAAACAGAACTTCAAAATAACCTTCACTTGCAGGTGGAGCTGCATCCTTTGCCTCATCAGACTTATCGTCAGCATCTTACGTTGGAGTCTCATGATTTATGGGATTTTGCTTGGAAGGCCGATTATCTCGATCCTGATACTTTTTTATCTTTATTCTTAAAGAATTCTGGAAATAATATGACAGGTTGGGGTCGTGCAGATTACGATCGCTTAGTGTTGCAAGCAAGAGTTGAATCTTCTTTAGTTGCGCGGAAAAAAAAGTACTTAGAGGCTCAAAAAATTCTTTTAGAAAAAGAAGTGGTAGTCATTCCTATTTACTATGACTCTAATTTAGTATTGGTGAAACCGAGGGTTCAGAATCTGAGATTTAATGGACTAGGTTCTTTTTATCTCAAAGATGTTTCTGTGAGCTTTTGAGGTTCCCATTGGGTGAGAAGGAGTAAGGTAATGACTAAAATGGTGCCTGGAAAAAAGAGCAGATGTGGATAAGCTCTGAGGGCACGAAATCCTTCTTGAATGAGCGTACCTAAGCTTGCATAGGGCGGTTGAATGCCTAAGCCTAAAAAAGAAAGAAGGCTTTCGGTCATGGTATTCGTTGCAATTTGTGCAGTGAAGCAAATCCAAAGGGGTTTTTTGAGTGTGCTGATGGCGTGTACGCGTAGGATGTGCCAGGGATTTGCTCCTAGTGCTTCAGAGGCAGTCACGTAAGGGAGTTCTCGGAAGGGGAGGACAAGGTCCCTCGTTCTTTTAGCAGAAGTGATCCAGGAACTTAGAGTCAATGTGATGAAAAGTGCTGTGATGGTTTTTCCTAAAATGAGTGTGCAAGCGAGTGCCAAAAGGATGGTAGGGAATAACGTAAAAAAATCAAGCACTAGTGAAAAAAGAGTGTCGATGGAGCCTCCTAGGTAACCTGCCCAGAATCCTAGAAATCCTCCGAGTGAAAAAGCCGCTAAGGCGCTTAAAATTCCCAAAGCGAGCGAGAAGGTCATTGCTTGCATGGTCCGACCCAGGAGGTCTCTTCCTAAAAAATCCGTTCCCATGAAGTGGTGTAGTGAGGGAAGTTGGAGGCGTTCTGAAGTAGGTGTTTGAAAAAAGTACCATCCTGCTAAAAGGCTCAACAGCAGCCACCCCCGTTTTTTCATGATTTTTTCCAACGAATGCGAGGATCTGCTAAGGGCATGAGCATTTCACAGAGGAAGTGACAGAGGATTAAAATGATTCCAAAGACGGCTATGCTTCCAAGGATAAAAGGATAATCTCGTTGAAAAATGGCTTGTACAAAATGCTGACCCATCCCAGGAATTTGGAAGATAGTTTCTACTAAGAAAGAGCCACTTAAAAGAGAGGGTGCTGTGCTTGCGAGCAGGCTGAGCAGGGGAGTTAGTGCGTTTTTCAGTCCATATTTGAAAAGGATTTTTCTGGAAGAGATACCCTGGCTGCGGGCTGTTCGGATATAATCTTGGGTGAGAATTTCTTTCATACAGGCTTGGGTGGTAAGGGCTATCGTTCCCATCGGCTTGAAGGCTAAAGTGAGGGTAGGGAGGATGGCGGAGCATGGTTCCTCCCAAAGTGCCGCAGGAAGTAAGTGCCATTTCAAAGCAAAGCAAAAAATCAAAAGACCCGAAAGTAAGTAATTAGGTACGACTAATCCGAGTAAACTCAGGTTCATGGCTATTTTGGCTATCAGGCAGGGTCTTGAAGCATTCCAAAGACCGATACTGACACCAAGCAAAAAAGAGAGGATCAAAGCGCAGCCTCCTAAACTCAGGGAAATAGGTAAGGCCTTTGCGATGATGGAAGTGACTTGGTGCTCAGCATACTGAAAAGAGACGCCTAGGTCACCGCTGAGCCATTGGAGGATCGTTTTTTGGAGTTGCTTGCTGAGAGATTCGTTCAGTCCATGGCGTTGCTTCAAAGCGGCTTGTATTTCTTGGGTCGCATTCATTTCGGTATCGTAAGGTTTTCCAGGAAGCATTCGCATCAGAAAAAATAAAAAAAGACCCAGCAATACCACTGAAAATGAAGCCTGAATCCATCTTCCGAGCAGATGTCTGAACATAGCTCCAATCTAACACTTTTAGAGCGAAATACGAAAAAAACAGAAACTCTTCCTCTTTCATGCCATTCATTGTAATAAACCTGAAGCGCTTCTCTTGTTTTCGTAGCTTCTTCTGTGTATGATCGACGGTTAGAGGTTTTTTTATGGTTAAGGCGATGCAGATCAAACGTTTCGGAGGGCCAGAAGTTTTTCAGATGGTCTCATGCCCGGATGCTCCTTTAGCTGAGGATAGTGTTCGTATCGAAGTAAAAGCTTGTGGTGTTAATTTTGCAGATTTAATGATGCGTATGGGTTTGTACCCGGAAGCGCCTAGGGTTCCATTTATACCAGGATACGAAATAGCAGGGATTGTTTCAGAGGTAGGAAGTGAAGTGCAAGGTTTTGAATTGGGTACTTCTGTGCTTGCCGGTACGTATTTCGGTGGATACACTTCCTCGGTCGTCCTTCCTAGCGCTCAGGTCGCAAGAGTTCCTGAAGGCTTGAGTTTCGTTCAAGCCGCTTCCATTCCAGTTAATTTTTTAACGGCTTGGGTTGCTCTTCATGAAATGGGGAGGGTGAGAAAAGAAGATCGGGTTTTGATTCCAAGTGCTGCGGGGGGCGTGGGTATTGCCGCTGTACAGATAGCGGCTCAGGCAGGTGCTTGTGTGACCGGATTAGTGGGTTCTGAAGCTAAAAAAGAAGCGGTGAAAGCTTTGGGAGCTCATGAGGTTTTCACTTATGAGGAACATGAAAAAAATTCAAAGACTTATGAGTTGATTCTGAATGCTTCTGGAGGAAGAAGTTTAAAACAGGATTTTAAAAAATTGGTGCCTGCAGGCAGATTAGTGGGTTACGGCGCTTCTGAGCTGGTTCAGGGATCCCGAAGGTCTTGGTGGAAGGCGGGTTGTATGCTCTTGCAGAGTCCGTTGTTTTCGCCCTTGTGGATGGAAAACCGTGGAGTTTTTGGATTGAATCTTTTGAAATACTTAGAGGATCCTTCTGCAAGACTTTTACTTCAGGTATTTTTACATACTATTCTCGAGCGGTTTCAGGAGGGAAGCTTTCAGACCTTGGTGGGTAAAACTTTTCCCTTGCAAGAAGCCGCAGATGCACATAGGTATTTACAAAGTCGAGAAAATATTGGAAAGATAGTTTTGATTTCTGAAACATGAGTGGGTTCGCTAGCCTACTGCAAGGCAGAACATTGAGGTGAATATGATTGAGGTGTCTCATCTTTCAAAATTTTTTGGGACTCGTGCTGCTGTCAATGATTTGACATTTGAAGTTCAGTCAGGCGAGATCGTGGGTTTTTTGGGTCCGAATGGGGCTGGCAAAAGTACCACGATGAAGATTCTTACAGCTTTTATGCCTGCGAGTGCGGGAACAGCGAAGATTTGTGGCTACGATGTTTTTGATCATCCCATGGAGGTGAAGAAGAATATCGGTTTTTTGCCTGAGAATCCTCCGGTTTACCCGGAGATGTCCATTCAGGATTATATTGATTTTGCAGCCCGATTGCATCAAGTGCCTCGTTCAAAGATTGCTCAAGCAGTTGCTCATGTGATTGAGAAAACAGGATTGGGAGATGTACGTCGTCGGTTGATTGGGAATTTGTCTAAGGGGTACCGGCAGCGTGTGGGGTTAGCACAAGCCTTGGTGCACAATCCTAAAGTGCTTATTTTAGATGAGCCTACGGTGGGTTTAGACCCTCAGCAAATCATTGCGATTCGAGAATTGATCAAAAGCTTGAAAACAGATCACACGGTGATTTTGAGTTCTCATATTTTGCCTGAAGTGACAGCGACTTGTGAGAGAATCATTGTGATCAATCGAGGAAAGATTGTTGCAGAAGACACCATTGATCATTTGAGTGCTCGTATGAAAAAAGGGCTGATTTATTCGATGGAGCTTAAGAGTCCTCATGTTGAGGGTGTGAATGCGATTCGACAATTAAAAGGATTGGGATCCATCACTCAGACCGGGTCAAAGCTTACGATTGAAATTAAGGCGGGAAACGAGGAAGTGCGTGATCTTATCGTTGAAGCTGCGGTGAACCACAAGATGGGTGTTTTAGATTTTAGTGCTGAAAAAATGAGTCTTGAGGAAATTTTCCTTGAGCTCACCACGGTGGAGAAAGCTTCTTAGTTGCTAACCAATGTACAGGAGTAAGAAACAATGAGTCTTATCAATGCTTGGAATATTGCTAGGAGGGATTTTAGATCGTATTTCACTTCTCCTATCGCTTACATTATTATTGCTGGCTTCATGACGATTATGGGTTGGATGTTCTTTTTTAGTCTTTCACATTTTAGTCTGCAGAATATGCAGTACCAGCAATATAATATGGGGAAAGGGGTGAGCATTTCGGAAGGTATCATTCGGCCTCTTTATGCTAATATGAACTTCATCTTTCTCTTTTTGCTTCCGTTTGTCACCATGCGACTTTTTGCGGAAGAAAAGAAGCTTCATACGATTGAGCTTTTGATGACTTCGCCGGTTAAGCTTTGGGATATTGTTTTTGGAAAGTTTCTTTCTTCTTTTTTGCTGCTTGCAGTGATGCTTGGACTCACCTGCGTTTATCCTTTGGTACTGTTTGCTACAGGTAATCCTGAGTTTGGAACGATTTTCACGAGTTTTTTAGGAACGCTCTTGCTCGCAAGCTGTTATCTTTCTTTGGGAATTTTCTTCTCTTCGTTAACGGAAAATCAAATTGTTGCAGGGGCGTTGACTTTTGCTTCAGGCCTCTTTTTTTGGTTGATCACTTGGGCGACCCAATCGGCGGGGCCTTATTGGAGTGAGATTCTGTCATACTTGTCCTTGCTCAGTCATTATAACAATTTTAGCCAGGGTCTCATTGATACATCGGATGTGTTTTTTTACTTTTCGTTTATTACGTTAGGTCTTTTCTTGACACATCGTGTTCTTGATTCTTACCGCTGGAGGTGAATGGATTTATGAAAAATAGGGATGTAAAATCACAGTCGAAAAAGAACGTCATTCTTTGGTCAGGTCTTGGATTATTGGTCCTTGCTTTGCTTTTTGCGAGGGTGATCTATCCTGAACTTTTAGCGCTTAGCATTGTCTTAGGGGTGCTTCTTTTGGGAGCCTTGGGCGCCTTGATGGTTGAAAATCAAAAGGCCTTAAAGACGCGTACTGCCGCTTATGGTTTGAATTCTTTAGTGACGACGGTCCTTGTTTTAGGCATTTTAGGCGTTTTGAGTTTTTTAAGTTCACGTTACGCTCACAAATGGGATCTGACGAAAAACAAGATCCACACGCTTTCTGATCACACTTCTAAAGTAGTTCAATCGCTCAAGCAGAGTGTGAAGGTGACGTTTTTTTCAAAATTGCAACAGAAGGAGCAATTTCGTCCTCTTTTAGACAATTATCGTGGTTTGAATCCTAAGTTTGAAGT